>JAPVWS010000402.1 GCA_027493295.1 Candidatus Versatilivorator vitaminiformans
GCGTAGCTGCGGCCTCGTGTAGCCCCGGGTGGAAACCCGGGGTCGTATGGTTCCGCGCCAACCCAGCCGCGAATGCGGCGAATAGGAAGCACCTGTACGGAAACGCATTGCTTCCCCAGAGAAACGCCGCCCCCCGGAACGTACAGCCTTTCCATAACAACACCGCCCACGGACCGCTGAACTTCACTCACGCAGCGCCGCGTTTACCCGCCACCGGCTCAACGGCGGGCTCCGCCCTTGTCGCGCCGACTCCACCTCAAGGGGGGGAGTGATTGAGCGTTGTATGCAAGCCTCAGGAATCCTTCTTCACCGGTGTGTAGATGGTGGTGGGCAACGGATGAATTTTCCCCTCCCGGTCGGGCAGTTCGTGAATTTTGCCGGTGCCTTTTTTCTCCACTTCGTCGATGCGGATTACCGAGTGGAGAGGGATGTAGGTCCGCCGCACCCCCTCGAATGCGGCGCGCAGCGTTTCCTCGGAGGGATCGACAACCACGGAGGTCTTTTGACCGAAAAGCAGCTGCTCGACTTCCACGAAGCCGAACAGTCCGCCCTGGCTCACCCGCTTGGCGTAGATCTCGTAGACCTTGCCTTCGTTCAGAAACGAAATCTTGTAGACCTGCTTTTTTTCACTCATGGTCTCGATAGAGTCTATCCCATTTGGGCGACCCCGTCCCAATGGTGCCGGCGTCTCCCAACTCCGGCGGGACGGCTACCCGCGAGTAAGTTCACGGCGGCTGGGCCGCAGATTGCCGAAGTCCGCGCCTGAGATGATGTAGTACCAGTCGGCAAAGCGATGACGCAGCTCGCGCTCCAGGGTCCGGCCCTCCTCGCCGGGAGTTTCCCCTTCGGCATACTTTCGGGCCCGAGCGGCGCTGTAGTCGACGGTGATAAACAGATAGCGGCGCTCATCCGTCCCGTCGGCCTGGGACTCCTGCGCTCCTTCCTTCTCGGAAGACGCCGCCGGGGCACCGGTTCCGCCGGGCGCCACCTCGCCGAAGCGCAGCGTGTATTGGATCCCGTTGGCCGTTTCCACCAGGATCTCTCCCTCATTGGAAAGGAGCTGGCCCAAAGGAGTGATGAAAAAGCCCTTGCCGCGCAGGGAGAGGACCGACTCCATGGACAGCCGTATACCTTCGGGGGTCTTGAGGTCCCGGGTCAGATTCTCGGGCTTGGGCTGGACATCGACGATGCGCAGATTGTCCAGCGCCTCGGTCAGGGCATCGATCTTCTTGCCCCGCAGCCTGCGCCGGCCCATCCGCCAGCGGTCTTTCCGCTTGGTGAGTACCGTGCGCTCGGAATTCTCCAGCCTTCCCAGCCGCTCGTTGATGGAGTAGCTGTTGATGGTGACCTTGCGGATGTCTCCGGCGTTCAGCTTGAGCAGGTCCGTCTCGATCCAGTCCTCGAACCTGGAAGACACCCGGGCGTCGGTCTTGACCGAATAGGTCCGCCGCTGGGCGGGGACCCTCATGTAGCGGTAGCCGGATCTGCCCTCGGCCGGCTTGCCGATCACGAAGTCGGCCAGAACCCGATCGTTTTCGTCCTTGAGGGTCACTCGCTTCCCGCGGCCGGCCAGACTGGCGGTTCGGTCGTCCAGTGGGTCGATCACTCCATAGCGGCCGTGATCCTCGATGCGTTCGGATACCACCATGTCCTTCCTGAGGGCCATGAGCGCCGCGGCCGTGTCGGCCAGGCGGTTTTCGGCATCGGCCGGATAGTCGTGGTGGGAGGGGATACCCCACTTGTTGTCCTTGAACTCCACCTTCAGGGGGCTGGCGGTGGCGGTGGATTCGTCGTAGTCGATGACCTCGATGGTCTTGGGGGCCTGGGGATCGGCAAACTCCGGATAGAAAGGCTCCCCCTGATCGTCAAAGATCCCGGAAGTTCTTCGGCCGGGATCGACCAGCACCGCAGCCGTGGAAATGGCCACGGCCAGCACGCAGAAAATTCCGGTTCTCAACCATTCGGTCATGGCTGTTCTACCTCGGGGAGAGATTTGCCTTTCGGTTCCCTTGGGCGTTGCCTATTCCACCAGGCGGTCGGCCGCCACGCCGATCTTTTCCCGGCGCAGCCTGCGCACCGACACCACCAGGAAGAGCGCAAAGGCTGGAACCGGCGGCAGGGCCGCCGCCAGGAACTTGATGGCGTTCTGGATGTCCCGGATGGAAGACTCCATGTCGGCGCGGCTCTTGCCGATCAGCCGCTGCTTTTCCTCTTCGATGTTGGTCCGGGCCACGGCCAGGCGACGGTTCTCGGCCTTTTCCTGGTTGGCGATCATGATCCGCTTGGTCTGTTCGTCCAGGTCCCGCCGCTGGCGCAGCGCCTCTACCGCCCGATCCAGCCTGGCTTGGGCCTCCTGCAGACGCTGGGCCGCCGTGGCCTCGGCCTGCCGGGTCTCGTCCAGGCGCCGCTCCTCGTACACCCTGGTTCGAGATTCCACGGCCTCCAGGGTGCGATGCCGCCTGCGGCGCTTGCGCAGGGCGATGAAGGACTCGTCGCCCACCAGTTGGTCCACGGCGTTCAGCAGGAAGGTCACGTTGTCGAACTGCAGGGTTTCAATGCCT
>JAPVWS010000403.1 GCA_027493295.1 Candidatus Versatilivorator vitaminiformans
CTCCAGCAGTGACACGGCGCCGGCGGCTTCCCCGCCTCAGGGTGAGAACCTTGCATCCTTTCCGCGGGCCACTTTTCTTCGCCGGCTGGGAGCCCTGCTGCTCGACCTCTTCCTGGTGACGGCAATCACGCTGGCATTCTTCGAAATAGATCCGGGCAGGTCCTTTGTCCTGCTGCTGGTCTATCGGGTGGCGCTCTGGAGCTGGAAAGCAACCACCGTGGGCGGCATCATCTGTGGTCTGCGGCTGGCTCGGACGGATGGGAAACCCCTCGCCTTTACCGATGCACTGGTGAGGGGACTGGCCAGCATCCTGTCGGCGGTGGCCGCGGGACTGGGTTGGCTCTGGATCCTCTGGGACCCCGAGCGACAGGCCTGGCACGACAAGATCGCCAGAACCGTGGTGGTGCGGGTCCCGGCCGGCTGGCCTCTGTAGCCGGCCGGTTCCCGCCCGACGGTTCAATGGTTAGCCTGGAGTATCTCGGATTCAGGGGAGGAGGCGTGGCTCAGCCGGGTGCCACCTCGTTCAGCCGTCCGGTGGAGCAATCGTAGACGAAGCCGCGCACCTGGTCCTTGTTGGGAATGAAGGGATTGGCCGCGATACGGGAGATGGACTGGCGGACATCCTGCTCCAGGTTTCCGAAGGCTTCCATGGAAAAGGACGGCCGCAGACCGGTATCTGCCTCGATGGCATCCTTGACGTCGTCGTCCCGGAAGGTGAGCATGCCGCAGTCCGTATGGTGAATCAGCACGATGGCCGTGGTGCCCAGCAGGCGCTGGGAAATCACCAGGGAGCGAATGGCGTCATCGCTGACCACACCGCCCGCATTGCGAATCACGTGGGCGTCCCCCTCACTGATGCCGAGGATCTTGTGCACATCCAGGCGCGCATCCATGCAGGCCACCACCGCCAGATTGCACGCCGGAGGCAGCGGCAGGTCGCCTTTGTCAAAGCCGTCGGCGTAGCGGGAATTGTTTTCCAGAAGTTGATCGATCACTGACATTTGGCGTTCCTCTTTGCTAACGGGACCTCGAATCGGAGAACCCGATTTTAGCACGAACCGACAGCGACCCCGAAGCCCCCTCCCAGCGATGACGGGCGCAATTCCCGGGTTCCGGCGATTGACCCGCGCCAGCTTGTCGTCGCAGCCCCCGCCGGCGTGCCCGCTGACGTGTCTGCCAAGATCCACGGAGCCACGCCGATCTGTAGCCAACGGCGGTCTGCTGGCCGGGCCAACCGTGGAATCAACCCGATCCCATGAATTTCCAATGGAGGAGGATGTGGATTCACACGGGATTTACGCGCAAAAAGGCGGATTCGTTCCCTGCAACCAACCCTTCCATACCGGCGTCCAGAGTGGCCAATTGACCCAGTCGTTGCATGGCGGTGGCCAGCAGCAGGGTATCGGAAATCTGACGGACATCACGGCCAGTCGGCCGAGGACCGGTAGACGTTCTCGCTGGTGATGGGGTCGGCGCCGGGATCGACGGCGAAGACTATGCCCTGCCCCTGCTCCACGGCCCCGTGCATGGTCCTGAAACCACGCCGCGCCAACTCCGACAGGGCCCGGCCAAGGCTGGTGCCCTGACGCTCCGCCAGCGCTCGCGCAACCGCCAGTACGTCGTTGTCGATAGTCACTGTAATCCGCATGGCAGCGTCAGGGCTACAGTTCATCTTGGCAGTACCGTCCGCTCAGGCGTCACCATGACCTGTCGCCACGTCGTGCGCTTCCACGATCTGGTGGGGTTTCTTGTCGGATGACGCGAACGGGTTGACCACCCGGACACCGTCGAACACTTGGCCTGGCTGCAGGTCCTCGGTCAGGAGTACGGAGCATTCGCTCGCCTGCGCGGCGGCGACGATGAGTGCGTCCCACCAGGAGAGGGTATGGCGCTCCTGCAGTTGCCACGCACGCTCCAGGATTCCAATTTCGATGGTGAGCGGCTGCCATACCGACAATAACTGCACGATCCTGCGGGCTTCTGCAGGGTCGAAGTTCAGCCGCGGTCGTGTGAGGGTGGCATAGAGTTCCTGGAGTACCTGATAGCTCAGGCGACCTGCGCGGTTGCGGGCAAGGAATCTGATCCACTGCTCGGCGCGAAACTGTTTTGCCGCGACCGTGTCGTCATGGCGGTAAACGAAGACATTGGTGTCAACGAAGACCGGGCCGGTCATAGAGTTCCTCCCGCGTCGGCCGGCGGCCGTTCGGCCAATCGATCTTGCGCGGCTTCATCGCCAGGTACCGTTTCATGGCGGCCTCATACTCATCTTCCTGGCGCTGCATCCGTTCCAGCAACTCGGCCAGCCATCGGGAAACGCTGCGATCATCCTTGGCCGCCTTTACGCGAAGCCAGCGGGCCAGATCCTCGGGCAAGGTGATAGTGACGTTCTTCATCACAACCTCTGTTCAATTGGCACGGGAATAATATAACACGAAAATCGTGCTTTATCCAACGCTGACTTCAACCCTTGGTCTGCTGTGACGGTAGCCGTGGGGAAGGCTACTCCGGCCAGCGGCCGGAAGTGATCCGGCGGCGGCTGATGCCGAGCTTCTCCACCACGTAGACCCAGGCAAGCTGGCGGGCGCCCTCCACGGAGGCAGGGACGAGCACGCGCTGATAGAGGCAGCGGCTACCGGGGCGGAATCCCTCCAGGTGGTCGATGGGAGGAAGGCAAGTCTGGGGGTCCTCAAAGGTGAACAGTTCCCCGTAGACGGTGTCCCAAGTTTCCCCCGTGGTGCCTTCCGGGGGCTGCTGAAGCCGGGCCTGCACCCCATTGGAAAGGCGTGCCTGCGTGGCCGCGTCAGCCAGGGGATCGGTGGTTCCCTGGGCCAGGATGTCCGCTTCGGGCACCTTCAGAATGGGATATCCGGGGCCCTCGTATAGACGCCCGCGAACGGTGGCCTCCCGGAACTCCACAAACCCCCGGCAGAACGCCTGGTGGTTCCGGTATCCGCGTTTGAGCGTGCCGTAGACGAAGAGTGTCAGCACGGGTGTCGGGTTCTCCGAAGGAGACCTGCGGCGTGCTGCTTTCCGGTCTCTCGTCCTCATGAACTGCCCTTCCCTTACGTGCTCCGCCGTTGCCCGGTCTACGGCACGAAGCTTAACGGCTGGATCCAGTCACCTGTCACGATCCGCTACCGGAAATCCGACAGGCCCTCAACGAAGACGAATCGGGTGGGGCTACGCTCGCCTGGTGAGGCTGGTCTTCCCGCCGGCGACCCTTGGGTCGGAGGCCAGTCTCCCTATGGTAGTATGACCGGGAGGAATCGGGACATGAACTCCGGATCGATTTTGTCGCGGCGAACGCTCGCGTTGGGTGAATGCGTGCGCCCCATCGCCTCCAAGTTCCGGGCGCGCATGGAGAGCAGACCCAAACGATCAGAGCAGGTTACGGACATTCTCAGCCATGTGCGGAGCCATTTGGAACTGATTCAAGCCGACATCGATCGGTTCGTCGATGAGGTCAACCGACTTGGTGAGCTACTTGAAGTTGCCGAAACTTCGGAAAGTGCCGTGCAGCGGGGCGCCGCCCGAATGGAGATTTGCCTTGAACGCCTCCTGGATGACTATGATGAAGTTCGACGGGCAATTCCCGGCTTTGTGGATTCCGAGGGGTGCCGACTGCTCGAGCAAGTCTATCGCGAGGCGCTGCTCCAGATTCGGGGCTGGCTTGACGATCTTCTCGAGTGCCTGAACGATCCGATGGGCGCTCTCCAAAAGCGCGGCCTCACAATTGAGGAAGGCAAACGTGTGCCGATCCCGTTGGACATGGAGCTTGGGGCCCCGCCGTCACTGACAGACCTGGATCGATGGATAGAACAGCGGGCGGACGCGTTGTTCGCTGCGGAGGAAGCGAAATCGACCGACGCGTCGGCCAGCATGTCCCGAAGAGTGACCGGCTGTTTGGGACTGCTGGCCACGTTCGGGTTGGGCTGGTGGCTCGGCGGCAACAGCGAGGATTGCGAGGATGACTATTGAGGCTGGATTGCCGGCCGACAGGCTCCCGATAACTCGATATCCCTTTTTATCTTCAAGAACTTGTCGGGCATGTTCAGGGTCAGCCACGGACCAGGGCCGTCGCCAGCCGCATCATCTCCAGCTTGGGAAAAGAGGCCGCTGACACTGCACCCATATTGGCCGACAGCAACCAGCGGAACAACTCCGGCTGCCGGCCGAGACCCTTGATCGCCCGCTCGGCCAACGTTGGCTTCCGGCTGAGGAAAAGAACCAGGCGGGTGATCAGTTGGTGTTGGCGAACCATTCCCAAGATGCGCCGCGAGTAGCCTTGCAATTCCCTGGCCGAGGGCACGGCGTCGTTGGAGAGCATCCAGGGCCCGATGGAGTCGTAGAGCGCCTGGACCTGTGCCAGCGCCAGGCTGATGCCCTCCCCCGTAATTGCGTCGAGGTATCCGGAGGCATCGCCCACCAATCCGACCCCGTCGGCAACCGGCGAGCGCGCCACCTGGTGCATCGGCCCGATTGCCCGGGCGCCGCTGGATGGCTCCGCCCCCTGGAGTGGTGCCCTCAACCGGGGAAAACGGGATAGCATCGACTCCATCAAGCGTTGTCCGCCGCCTGACTTCTTTTCCTCCGCCGTCCACAGCACGGCCACGCCCACTTCCCCCCGCCCGCACGGCGTCACGTAAGCCTCGGCATCCCCCGCCCAGTGCACCTCCACGTATTCCGACCAGGGTTGACAGCGAAAATGCTGCTGGACGGCAAACCGTCGCCTTTGCGTCGACACGCCCTGAAGTCCCGCCCAGCGCCGGACCTCCGATCGCAAGCCATCCGCGCCCACGATCAATCGCGCCGTCACTTTCCGCCGGTCCAGCCAGGCTTCGGTGCCGTTGGGTCCGCGCGCCCCAAGGGTTACGGGTGTCCGGGGAAGCACTTCAAGCCCATCGATTATGCGGGCGCGTTCACAGAACGCACGGGAGAGCTCGGTGCGGCGAATTCCCCGGCCCGGCCCTTCGGCAAACCGGGAGGCTGCGCCCGCTCCGGAGGTTGGAAGATAGTGGATGCCGGCAAAGTGGCGCGTGTGGTCCTGGTCCAGGTAGGCCGAAACGCCCAGGCGCTCCAGGTACTGGAGGCCCGTCGGCATCACCCCCTCCCCGCAGGGTTTGTCGGCCGGCAGCAACCCGCGCTCACAGACCAGGGTTCGCAAGCCTGCCCGGCCGAAGGAGATTCCCGCGGCCATGCCTGCCGGACCACCGCCGACCACCAGCACATCGATTTCGTCTGGGCTCATGTTCTGACTCTCCTGCCGAACACTGGCCGACGCCGTCCGCCCAAACGGCAATAAGAGAATTGCCCGCTACACGCTTCGGTTGCAAGCACGGGCTGAAAACAAAATTCCGGCGCCGTGATCGCCCCGCGGCGAGAATTGTGGGCTTGCCCGCGCCGGAATCGCCTCACTCTTTGCGGTAGCGCCGATGCAGCAGCATCACCGTAAGCAAGAGCGCGATGGCGAGTTCCATAAGTTGGAGGCCCTGGCCTGTGGCCAGACTGTGGATGACGACAGTGAGGGTGGCCACCAGACCAACGATAGCGATGCCGTTCACGGTTTTAGAAAAGAGCGGACTGACTTTCGACATGGTCTCAACGGCTCCAAGCAGACGCATCCACGACGACCGTCACTTCCGGTCCCGGTCACGGGCCCGCAAAATGCGAGAAGGGAGAACGCGAGTGCCCGCCGCCTGCTTGCGCTCGCGAACGTCTTGCAGCCACACGCCGAGAGAGGGACGGGATGCAATCCGTTCCAACTCGCAGCGGAGGAATTCCTGCATGGATTGGTGTTGCAATGCCGCGCGCGCCGCGAGTTCGTCGCGCACGGACTGGGGGACACCTCTAATGGTAATTTGTACGGTCATGAACGCACAATGCCATCAGACACAACGTTTTGCAAGCATTGCACCCCCCGTTAGCGGTAGCGCAGCACCTGCTCCAGGACGGACCAGGGCGCACGTCCATGCGCCTCAGGCGCCGGAGTCGCCTCGGCTCTTGTGCAACCGGTACTGTAGGGCCGCTCCGACCACCGCCAGCACGATTCCGGCGGGAAGAAGTCCGGACGGCGTTGCTTCGCCCTGGATCGCACCATAGATGAGGATGGCGAAACAGGCGCCCGCACCCGCGCCCGCCAGGAAAGTGGCAACTTTGGTCAGAACCAGACTTGATTTGGACATGGTTTTAGGACCTCCAATGTACAGGTCGTGAACGACGCCTATGCTTGCAACAGGCGTCGTTGCAGCAGCGTCTGCATGTCACGCCGCCCATCTGCGATGACAAGTACGTAAACTTTATCCCCGACAACCCGGTAGACGATGCGGTAGGGCTTGTAAACGACCTCCCGGTACTCCTTAATTCCAATGTCGAGCAATTCCCTCGGATGGCTCCCACGATGAGGATGCTCGGATAGGCCCTGGAATGCCCTTTCGATGCGTTCCAGCACGTAGTCCCGTCGCGCCGGAGAATCGTGTCTGTCGATATAGTCGCAGATCTCTTCCAGGTCGCGGGCCGCGTCATCGGCCAACTGAACGTGAAAGGACATCAGCGATCCCGTCTCCG
>JAPVWS010000404.1 GCA_027493295.1 Candidatus Versatilivorator vitaminiformans
TGCATGTAGACGGCATGTCCGTGAATTCCCCCTCACGTCGGCATCACCCCACCATAAAACCGGACGCTGGGTTTGACCTATTCTTCAAGATCAGCCCGCGCGAATTTCGCTTGTGGGATCCGGAGAAGGATCCTGCCCCTCGCTACAAGGTAGATCTCGGTGTGGGTATGACAAGAGGTGTCGCCGAGGAGACTGTCGAGGAATACGACTTCGGGTCGCGCAAGTTCGCGTTCGAGCGGGACTTGCAGAACTATCTCGTCCAAAATCTTGGACTTCTGGAACCCGGCCTGCAGCTCTACAAGGACGAGGACGGCGCATTCACCGGCGTCGAGTTTCCCGCGGGCCAGCGCTACATCGACATTCTCGCAGTCGGCGCCGACGATGCCTACGTGGTGATCGAGACAAAGGTTTCCCGCGCCTACGACCGCGTCGTGGGTCAGATTCTTCGATACATGGGCTGGATCAAGGAAAACCTCGCGGGCGAAGCCTCTGTCAGAGGACTCATCGTCGCCAGCGAGATTTCCGAGGACCTCATCCTAGCAACTTCCTCCGTCGAGAACATTCGGCTCGTCGAATACAAGATTGCTTTCTCGCTCAAGATTCGGGCTGGGCGGTAGTGCAGGAAGTAGCCGCGGCGGCGTTTCGTCGAGGAAGGCGCACGGACGGAGGAGACCGTTCACGATGTAAAGCGCTGACGCTTCAGGCGTGTCCGCCAGTTCATGCGATGGCGGACACGGGCAGGAAGAGCATCAACGATGCGTGGGTGTTCCAGGGATAGGAGAAGTGCATCGTATCAGGCATGGAGGTTTCGGAAGAAATCATCGAGACCTTCGGGGTGCAGTTGGTAGAGGAGCTCGGCATCGAGCCCGACGACTTGGCTTCCGGGCAAGACCTACGAAAGAGGCCGCTGGAGCTGCCTTCCGACTGGGTAAGGAATTTACTGGAGTGCTGGCTGATGAAACGTGACATGGACCTTGTGAGGTCAATACTATTGAGGCTTGAGGAGGGTAAGGTTGACGAGCAGAAGTGGCTTGAGGATGATGTCATAGAAGGCTACTCGGCTAGATAAGTTTGGTATCATGTTATGATCATGGATCAAGTTGGTCTTGTTAATGCAACAAGGTTTGGGTTGTACAGCGTAGACATGTGGGTGCCAATTAATCTGACGTGGGACGGCCACGAGTTCCTGGACGCTGCGCGAAATCCCAGCCTGTGGGAACGGGCAAAGTGTACCGCGCTCAAACAAACTGGCGGTCTGAGCCTGGAGGTTCTCAAGTCAGTTTTGATCGATCTCGCAAAACACGCGGTCGCGCCATAGATGATTCCTTCAGTTTACCCAGCTCCTCCTCCTTCCGATAAAGTGTCATTATGCAAACTTTGCTTATTGAAGTAACTCTCTTATTTTCATTCACTTAGTTTAAAGTCAGCCCCGAAGGGGGCTCCCCGCAGACCCCCAACCACAATATGTTGTGGTCGGATTCTCACCTTTCGAGCTTCCGAGTGGGAAGTCCCGCCTCGTTGCAGGCAGCGAAAAAAGCTGAAATTTCCGGGGGTTTCGGACGTTACTGTTTTGGGGGCCGATTGCCCCATTGGGAAGTGGCGAAGATGTCCGATCATGTCCACAGTCAGCCGGGCTCGGAGATCGATCGGGCCGACGAAGACTGCCCCCTGCTTGAAGGCGACTCGGAAGCCTGGATCGTCTGCTGCTCCAGCCGCTTCTTCCCCCTGGCCAAGCGTATCGCCAACGATGATTCTCTGGCCGAAGATGCCCTTCCTATCGCACTCCCTCCACCATCTCTCCATCGTCATAGGATCGCACTTCGACCTCCTCGTTTCTCTTGCGCACGATCCATTGGCCGCTTCGCTTGCCTTTTACATAGGGGCCTCTCTGGTAGGTTCCATCCTTGAGGGTCTCGACCCATATTCCGTGTCTCTTGCCCTCGACATAGGGACCGGAATAGGAGTAGCCGGGGTGGTGGGGACCGTGGCTCTGTTGCTGCTCACTCCAGTCACCGTGCTTCTTGCCCTCGACATAGGAACCGCTGTGAGAGCTTCTGTCTGCCAGTTCTTCTCGCCAATATCCGTTCTTCCTGCCTTCGATATAGGGTCCTTCCAGGACGGCTCCGTCTGCCAAGCGCTCCTTCCATGGGCCGTGCTTCTTACCTGCCTGAAGTTCCCCTGTCGATGAAGTCTGCTTGCCGTCCTTCCAAACCTCTTTGAGTGCCCCCTTCCCCTGAGCCCTGCCTCCGAAGCACTCGCCGGTCCAGGTCGCGGTTGCACCTGGCTGCAGGTTGGGATTCCAGAGGAAGCAGCCAGGCTGGCCGATTATCTCCATCCAGCATTCAGGACCTTTCGATCGACCGGCGCACGTTCGCCTGGTCTCGACCCAGGCTTGAATCTGCTCGGCATCATCCAGCAACTCCAGGGCCTCCCTGTAAAACTTGCCTTCTCTCCCCGCCTCCAGCAAATAGGTGTTGATGGCACCAATGGCCTCCTGAACCTGGCCCGCCGACAAGGCAGCCTGCGCATACTTAATGCGGAAATCTTTGGGCAAGGTAACGCCGTAGTCTTTTTGCAAGGCAAGAATCTTGTTCATTGTGTCGAAGGCTCCCTTTGGGTCCTTATCCGCCATCAGTCGTTCCGCCCGCAACCGGTGCCGGTCCACCATGATCTCTGGTGGTAGCTGGGCAACCGCAACCATGAAGCACCCCAGCCAGACACCAAATAAAACACTTCCGATCATTCCCCTCCTCATTGAGGAACTCTCCTTGAGCGTTACCGGGCAGAAGATCATTCACCGGTCGTCAGAGCGATAGACTTCACCTGCCCCTTGCCTGAACTCGCACGGCCAACTGCTCCGTAGCCATGCTTAATGTCCTCCTCTCCGCTGGAAAGACTCCTTGCGGGAAATTGCAGGGGGAGGCCTTGTTGCATCACAGCGCGCCGAGCTTGCAGATGAATCCGCTCCGCCTCCGTCACCACCGGAACCTCTGCGCTTGAGGACTGTTGAGGAGGAGCTTTGGTTGTTTCGTTCTGGCGATCACGGGGTACGTAGTAGATATCTCCCCATCTGGGTGCCACCAAAAAACCAATGGCGGTTGGCAAGACGATAAACGAACTAGTGAGAATGAGTCCCCACTTAAGATTTATGTCGTATTCAGGATCCACCGTCAAAGGCACAAATAATGCGGTGCCAACCGCAGCGACGATCCAACCCTGGTAACGTTTCTTGACAGGGCGGTAAACCATCACTTTGCGCACCGCCTGTTTCTGGGAAGTACGCCTTTCCCCGTTCGGCAGCAGGAGCGTGATGGATTGGGCCGTAGCCGAGCGAAACAATCCCTGATTCGTCCTTTTCCCCTTCGGGGCCTGATCCTTGTACAACTCCACCTTAACGCGGGTCCCGGATGTGAGGGCCTGCACCCTGGACCAGTCCCGCTTAACCCACAACCCTGCCTCGGCCGCCGGAGACAAACCAACCAAAACCAGCACAAGCACTAGTCCCATCGCCGTGCTCTTCCTGAGCAGCCTGCAAACATTTGTAATTATGGGCATCTCATCCTCCTCACAGTATCCTAATCGTCAGACGAAGTTCTTCTCCTGGAGACACTACCGCCCGCTGCTTGGCTGCACCCCTGGATGCCTTCACGCGTACGATAATCCGTCCCGGTGGAACTCCCCGAAAGCGCGCGTTTCCTAAACGGGACGTTATCGCCCGTTGCCGAAAGGCTCGATGGTGCAGCCAGGATCCCCGTGCCTCGACATCCAGTCCCGCCGGATCGGCCAGCTGCGTGACTGCAGCATCGGGAACCGGGGAATCGAACTCGTCCAGCACCTGCACCACGACGCTACCTCCCCGCTCCCCCAGAACGATATCCTCCAGCGTGGTCTCACCTTCACGCAGCCGGGTGCGCCTGGAGGAGATCGGCGGGTAATCAGGAGCCAGCACGTCCACGACGAAGGGAACCTGGATGCCCACATCCCGGATCAGGAAGCGTCCATCCCCGTCGGTGCGTTCATCCGGTCCAAATAACAGGCGCCGCACTGGCCTATCGGGCTCGTGATAGCGAACGTGAACCACGGCATCCGGCACCCCGTTGCCGAAGACATCGACCACACGACCCTGGATGTCCTGTCCTGGAGCCAGCACGAAGTCAATGTGAACAACCCCTGATGCTTCTGGCTGGATCACGTGTTCTACAGAAGCATGATGCGCTGAGGCTGCATGGACCACCAGCCCTCCCTGCGAGTTGCCCGCAATGCGGAAAACACCTGTATTGTCGACCGGGTAATAGTCGGCCACTAGATGGGGAACCTCTTGAAATATCGAGATCCGTCCACTCAGAGGGACTCCCTGTGTATTGCGTAGTGTTCCGACGATCTCAACCTGTGTCGCCGCTGCGCCGCTGATCAGAAAGAAAAAGATCAACCCGCATTGAACCGCCAGACGATGAAAGGTTACGTTCTGCATGGCGTTTCCTCCTCTCCTTTTCAGATTTGGTCACTGCCATCCCTACGCTCTTAATCCCAATCCCACTCCATATCGCAGACACCTACGACGTGAGCTTTCGCCTTGGTGCGCATCTCGGCGCGAACGTCCGCCGACGCAGAACTGGAACCCGTCATCCGTTCCCACGCCGAGCTCTTCTCCGCACACCCTGCGTAAGTGCATTCAGTGAAGGTCACTCTGGTGCTCGGAAAATAGAGATTCTCAACAGGGTCATCGTCGTTGACGATTCTACCTCCCGTAGGATCCACGCTGTCGAGCTCGAAAATTTCCATGTTGTTGTTGGTCACCGCAGCGGTGGTTCCGGTCTTATTCGCGCACCCGGAGGGGCGTGGGTTGTCGGGGCTAAGGTGTTGGGGACACTGGTTGGCTGAACGGTAGGTGACGGTGCCATGGGTCACCACCTCGGAACGGGATTGGGTCGTACATTCATTCGCGTTGTAGAAGTCACAGTTCGGCGCCGCAAATGTCGGATCCCTCGTGGTACAGGAATTCCAATGTCGTTTTGTCGATGGCCCATCTTCATGTTTCCATCCACGGAATTGATCCGTGTCCTTTTTTCTTCCATAGAAAGAGTTCACTCCCCAATTCCCGAAGGGTGCAGTGTGTGGCTCGGTGTCAAACCCGCATTCCACATTGACGGCCCCGGCAACTGTACGGTTCCGGTTCTGGCCTTCGAGAGTTACCGCACAATACAGGTCATTTGGGGTTTGAGCCTCCATAGTGTCTGACGCATAGGTCAGCAGAAAGGTCAAAGCCCAAAGAGTGAAGCCGGCTCTTCTCATGACGAAGCCTCCTTTCTCATCACGGTCTGGGTGCTTGATTCCGTTCCTACCCCTGTAAACGAACGAAATCGCCATTTGTCACAATTTTTTTCAGGATTCTTGGGCGAAAGTTAAGTGCGGGCCTCAAGGCGGCGCTTGAGAAGGTTGACAGCACGGTTCAGTCGGGTGGTAACGCTGGAGCGGGAAATGTGAAGGGATGCAGCAATCTCTTGGTTGGAGAAGCCTTGGTACAAGCGCATTTCAAAGACACGACGGTAGGTGTCCGGCAGTAACTGGATCATTTCCCTGAGCAGGGCGCGCAGTTCTTTTTCCTGAACAAGCGCTTCGGAGCTTGGATTCGAAGCAGCTTCTTCTCGGAGAAACACCTCACTGCGACGGGCTTGCTGGTAGCGAACGTCCCTGGCGGTGTTAGTGACGACCCGATGCACCCAGGGACAAGCCTTGGGACCGTTGAATCTGGCATGATTAATAGCCTGCAGGATCTTGATCCAACTGATCTGAAGCACGTCTTCGGCCAGGCCGTCGTCGCCGGCAATGCGCCGGGCCAGGGGAAAGAAGCGGCTGGAGCAGCAGACGATCCAGGCCTCCGGGTCGCCTTCGAGCAGCGCGCAGCCTGTGGCGGCTCGCTCAAGTGCGGGGGTGGGAAGGACGTGAAAATCGTCGGACATCTCGCCTCTTTTCCTTTTGGTCAATTTGACCAGTATGCGCGCAAGTGTACTTCAGAACAGGGGAGGATCTCCCCAGTTGGTTCACTCCTTTTCCTTTCCGGTATCATCGCCGAAGCGGCCCGCGATCCAGCCTTCGATCCTGGACAGCCGGTGGTCAAGCTGGCCCACTTCCTTTTTCAAGTCTCGAAGGTCCACCTTGATCTCATCGAGGTGCTTGTTGAGCGTATCGTGACCCTTGTCGGTAGAAGCGGTGAGGGTTCTCTCGGCTTCTACGATCATCTTCCAGGTCCAGTAGCCCAGGCCGACCAGGGCCAGGGCAACCACTGCTAGAGAAATCACGATGGTTATCGTTTGCGCGATAGTCATGATTGACTTCCTTTCTTCCTGACTTACTCCTCATCAGCCTGGCTTCCGGTCGCAGACCTGACCGGAGCGGTTCCCTCTACTTATTGACCGAGTCTTCGAGTACGGACCAGGATGCAGTCGGGGCTGCGCTCGACGACTTCGGTAATGGTGGCGTCCCAGGACTTCCCGTTTCTGGCCCGGACGGTGATGGTGAGGCCGACGAGTTCGGGGGGCAGGGCCTTGGGACTGCGACCCACGTAGAGGCTTCCCCAGAAGCCGTCGGGGAGACGGCCGGGCCGCAGCCCTTGAGGGGCGCAGAGGCCGGCGGTGAGCGATCGGTGTCGGCGGAGGATCTGGGAGGGAGGCCGAAGAGGGCGCGGTCCTGGTCTCGATCGAGGGCCTGTTCGAGCTTGTCGAGCAGGTCGGCCGGAGGGTGCTCCTTTTCCATGAGGCTGCCGAGGACGATCAGGCGCCGGGTGCGGAGCTTGCGTTCGGAGGAGGAGAGGCGTGAGCGGACGCGGCGCAGCTGATCCTCGAGTGTCTGGCTGCGTTTCTTCTGCAGCCGGGCAACTTCCTGCTTCTTGGCGGTGATGGCCGCCTTGAGGTCTTCACGGCGCTGCTTGAGGCGGTCGAACTCGTCCTGCAGGGCTTCGGTCATAAGGCGATCATAACATGGAAAGTTCCGGGGCGAAGGACGACTACATCGAGCGGGAGGGCCGCTACAGTGCGGACCGCTCGGAGGTCGAGCACGTCGAGTCGGGCCACATGCCCGGGTGGGCCGAAGAGGCCCCGCACGCCTACTGGGAGGCGGCCGACGCGGGTGAGCGGGTGAGCGGGCGAACGGGCGACTGTTCCGGGAGCTGGAGTTCGCCCTGCCGAAGGAGCTCGACGAAGGGGAGCGCCGGGAGGTGGCGATCGAGTTCGCCGGATTCCTCACCGATGGGGAGCGACTGCCCTACACCTTGGCGATCCACCGGGGCGGGGGTGAGAACCCATACTGCCACCTGGTGATATCGGAGCGGTCGAATGACGGGGTGGAGCGGACGGCGGAGACCTGGTTCAAGAGGTACAACGGAAAGGCGCCCGAGCGGGGTGGAACTCGGAAGGTCTCGACCTCGTCGAAGGAGTGGCTCGAGAGCACGCGGGAGGCCTGGGCCGAGCATGCGAACCGCGCCCTGGCGCGAGCCGGCAGCAGGGAGCGGGTCGACCACCGGAGCCTATCGGACCGGGCGGAGGAAGCAAGGGAGTCGGGAGACCTGGAGCAGGCCGCGGAGTTGAGCCGGGAGCCGGGGAAACACCTGGGGCCAGGGGCCGCGATCGAGGCGAAGTTCCAGCTGGGAGAGAGGGAGAGCCGATCTTCAGCCGTAGCGGAGGCCGGGGAGATCGAGGAGCGCAATGACCGATGGGCGAGCCAGTGGGAGTCGGTGAACCAGGAGCTGAGCCGGGTGGAAGAGGAGCTTAGCCAGCTGCTGGAGGAACTGCGGGCGGTGGAGCGGGCCATCCGGCAGATGGCCAAGAAGGTCGCAGATCGGGCGCGGCAGGTGTTCGCTCGCGGGCCGGCCGGCGAGCTGGTCCGGAGGGCTTTCCGGACCAGACAGGAGCCGCAGCCGGAGAGCAGCGGAGGCGGGAGGGAACTGCCCGACAAGTCACGGGACCAGGACATGTGCCGGTGAGGTGAGATATGGCCAGCGTGCTGGACAAGCTGAAGGAGCACACGGCGGCAACTTTTTCTCTCATAAGATCCCCCCTGTGGGGAGGCGGAGTGACGCTGTAAGAGAAGGGAGGACCTGATATCCATGTGGACCAGAGCTATCGAACTCGTGTCACAGCAAGTCGTAGGCATCAGCACGCCGAAGTATTTGGGGACCGGCTTCGTTAGCTACGGTCGCCAGCGCGGGACGCGAGTCGTTGCGACTGCTCAGCACGTCATTGAAGCTGCTATCAACGACGAGGCTCCAATCCATGTCGCGTACGGTCAACGGATCCTGATCTTGGGGAACACCGGCCTGAACAGGCGGTTCCTCCACAAGACGACCTGGGGCGTGGACTCGGCCATCCTGGCCTTCGTTACCCACGAACTGCCTCAGCCAACTATTCCCATCTTGAATCCAGCGAACTCTGTGGAGTTGAGCCACGTCAAGGTCGGCACCGAAGTCGGGTGGCTCGGATTCCCGAACCTAGCCCGAAAATCTCAGTGCGCCATGGAAAGGCGCCTTCTTCTAACGGGTGCGAAACCCGTCCAACAACTGTCGCTCCGGTTGGTAGCAGCCAGGGCGGATCATGGAGGTAACGATATGGTCTGAAGCACTCTGGTGTCAAAGGGCCGCTGAAGACGGCTCAGCGAGCATGCGGGCCGGAACGCGAGTGAACGTCGAGCAGGCCTCGAAACGGGCGATGCGGGAGCCGACCCACCTGAGAAATGGGGAAGGCCGGAGCTGGAGGGGGAAGCGAGCGACATAAGCACTCCTTGGGACCCGCCGGGGTAGTGACGTCGGCACGCATGGAAGAGGAAGAAGGTGGCAACATGGGAAGCCCTGCAGGTGGTGAGGCACACACCGAACCGGCGGCTCGTGAGAGTGAGGTTGGGTCTGCAGGGTGGCGGAGAGGCTCGTAGGTACCGGGGAAGCCGGGTAACGCCGGTGGAGGGAAGGGGCCTTGAGTGGGGAGGGGCATGGAAAGGAGGCAGGGCGTGGCCACTGACAAAGGTCTAACAGGGCCGGAGCGGGTTCGGAAACTCCAGACCGTGCTGCATGCGAGAGCGAAGGAGGACCCCAAGCGGCGGTTTCATGCACTCAGCGACAAGGTGTGGCAGAAGGACTTTCTGAGAGAAGCCTGGGAACAGGTACGCCGTAACGGCGGGTCGGCCGGGGTGGACGGGGAGAGTTTCAAGGACATCGAGGCGCAGGGAGTGGACCAATGGTTGGGGGAACTGGCGCGGGACCTGAGGGAAGGGACCTACGAGCCGAAGGCGGTGAGGCAGGTTCTGATCCCGAAGAAACAGCCTGGGAAGTACCGGCCGTTAGGCATACCGTGCATCCGGGACCGGGTAGCGCAGAGTTCGGCGTTGTTGGTGTTGGAGCCGATCTTTGAAGCGGACCTGCAACCGGGTCAGTACGGCTATCGACCGGGGCGGAGTGCCAAGGATGCGATCATGCGAGTGCATGGGCTCCTGGAGAGGGGACATCACGAGGTGGTCGATGGAGATCTGTCCAACTACTTCGGCGAGATTCCGCATGCGGAGTTGATCCGGAGCATTGCCCGTCGGGTGAGTGACGGGAGGATGCTGAAGTGGATCAAGGCATGGCTGGCGATGCCGGTGGAGGAGGACGACGGGAAGGGAGGCAATCGCCGCCGGAACCGTGGGCGTAAGCAGCGGAAGGGGACACCGCAAGGAGCCCCGATCTCACCGCTGCTGAGCAATCTCTACATGAGGCGTTTCGTGCTGGGTTGGAAGGTGCTGGGGTATCAACAGCGCTTCTGCGCGGAGATCGTCAACTATGCGGATGACTTCTGTGTGGTGGGCAAGGCCGCTTCGGAGGAGATGCTGGAGGCGGTCAAGCGGATCATGGAGGAGTTGAAGCTGAAGGTCAACGAGCGGAAGACCCGATGCTTGAGGTGTCCAGAGGAGGGGTTGGAGTTTCTGGGATACCGGATTGGACGCAACTATCGCCCCAAGGGGAGGGGAAGTTATATCGGGACCCGACCCAGCCGGGCGAGCGTTCAGGGCATCTGCCGCAAGATCAGCGAGTGGACGGCGCCGAGAAACGGGATCCTGTTGCCGGGCCAGATGGTAGACGACCTGAACCGGATGATGAGGGGATGGGCGAACTACTTCAGCCTGGGGCAGGTGAGCCCGGCCTATCGAGCGGTTGACCGCCACGCAGTCCGGCGGCTGCGACAGTGGCTCTGTCGGCGGCACAAGGTGAGGTCTGGGAGGACGGTGCGCTTCCCGGACGAGAGGCTGTGGCAGCAGTACGGACTCACTCGCCTAGTGACAAGGACCCAGAGCTTTCCGTGGGCGAAGGCATGATCCCGGTTGAAAGCCGGATGCCGGAAAACGGCACGTCCGGTTTGACGAGCGGGGGCGATGAAACGCAGCTAGGACGAGATTGAGGCACCGGCGAGTGGCGAAAGCCGCCGGCAACAGCGACTCCCTCGATCTAAGGCCGGCGCGCCTCCCCTCGACTCTACCCAGAGTTCGCAAAGGAGCGGTGAACGGGGCGGTCGAGGCCTTTAAGGCCGAGTTTATCAACGTTGGTGGCTGGATCGGTAGGCAA
>JAPVWS010000405.1 GCA_027493295.1 Candidatus Versatilivorator vitaminiformans
CCCCATCCCCGCCAGGGTCCCCCCGATCAGACCTGCCACAAAGGTTCTGCGCTTCATCCTCGACCTCCGCTTCAGCACGTCATGGGTTTCGGCCCGGATGCCGTCCCGGCTACCCCGCAGAGTCACCGTACGGACGCCGCAATCCAGGCAAATCACCTACCATTCGCAAGCTGTAGGCATGGGCTGGATTATAATACCGAAGCGGCCTCCAGGTCACCGCCTGGGGAGAGTTTTTGCCGCCTCCGTTCCCGTTCAGCACTCATTCGCGAATCAGTATGACGGATCCTTCACCCAGCCCCTCCATCACCGAAACCATCGGCAATACACCCCTGGTCGAGCTCAGGCGCACGGCTCGCATCCTGGGGCTTCAGGGACGCCTGCTGGCCAAGCTGGAATACTTCAGCCCGGGATTCAGCAAGAAGGATCGGGTTGCGCTGGAGATGATTCGAGAGGCTCGGCGGGACGGCTCGCTTCGTCCGGGCCAGACGGTGGTGGAGCTGACCAGCGGAAACACCGGCACCGGCCTGGCCATCGTGTGCCGGGCGGCGGGACATCCTTTCGTTGCGGTCATGTCGCGTGGCAACACCCCCGAGAGAGCGCGCATGATGCGGGCCTTGGGTGCGGAGGTAGTGCTGGTGGACCAGGCGCCGGGATCTCCTCCCAACCAGGTCTCCGGGGAGGACCTGGCCCTGGTGGAACAGAGGACCGGCCAATTGGTCCGGGAGCGGCAGGCGTTTCGAGCCAACCAGTTCGAGCTGAAATCCAACGCGCTGGCTCACGAACGCTTCACGGGTCCCGAACTGTGGGAACAGTCCGGCGGCTGCGTCGAGGTGTTTCTGGATTTCGTAGGATCAGGCGGAAGCTTCAGCGGTGTGACCCGCTATCTGAGAAGACAAGATCCCACAGTTCGCGCCTACATCGTGGAGCCTGCCGGAGCCGCGGTGCTGGCCGGGAAGCCGGTCGAGCGTTCCAACCACCAGCTTCAGGGTGGTGGGTACAGTCTTCCCGATCTCCCGCTGGTGGATCGGAGCCTGGTGAGTGGCTACCTTCAGGTTACCGATGAGGATGCGATCGCAGCCGCCAGGTTGCTGGCTGCAGAGGAGGGGATATTCGGCGGTTTTTCGTCCGGGGCCAATCTGGCCGCGGCCATTCAACTGCAGCAAAGGGAGGAGCGGGGGGCCACCATCGCTTTCCTGGTCTGCGACAGTGGCCTGAAATACTTGAGCACTCCTCTTCACCCCGACCCGGAGACCCACTAGGGTCATCTACTTCTGGTACCAGTTGGCGTTGATCTCCAGGTAGTGCTCCCACTCTTCGGGAAGGTCGTCTTCAGCGAAAATAGCCTCCACCGGACAGGCAGGAACGCAGGCGTTGCAGTCGATACACTCGTCCGGATCGATGTATAGCTGCTCGGCACCTTCAAATTCATCCTCGTCGGACTTGGGGTGAATACAATCCACCGGACAGACGTCCACGCAGGCTGTATCCTTGGTTCCGATACAGGGCTCAGCAATCACGTAAGCCATGATCGATTTCCTCCTTGTTTCAGATCTGGGAGCATGAGGTTCACAGTGATGGAGGGGTGAGCCCACCCCCATCCCGTCGTCGAGCGAAACCGCTCACTTCTGGTACCAGTTGGCATTGATTTCGAGGTATTCATTCCACTGATCCGGAAGATCCTCTTCGGCGAAAATGGCTTCCACGGGACAGGCAGGAACACAGGCCCCACAGTCGATGCATTCGTCCGGATCGATATAGAGCTGCTCGGCCTCCTCGAATCCATCTTCGTCGGATTT
This sequence comes from Candidatus Versatilivorator vitaminiformans, assembly GCA_027493295.1. Lineage (GTDB taxonomy): Bacteria > Acidobacteriota > Terriglobia > Versatilivoradales > Versatilivoraceae > Versatilivorator > Versatilivorator vitaminiformans. Next base: position 1,797 of record JAPVWS010000405.1, read on the forward strand.
GGGATGAATGCAATCGACCGGACAGACATCCACACAGGCAGTGTCCTTGGTTCCAATGCAGGGCTCGGTAATGATGTAGGTCATGCAAAACTCCTCTTAAGAAATGATGCCTTCAGTGACATTTCCGAAAACCCGTCGTACGCTCCAGGCGACTGCATACTTAGGGTATCTGCCCGGAACGGACTCTTGTCAACCAAAACTTTAGCCGACAGGCAGGAAGGGAGATTTCCTGCAGCCGGCACTACGGGCAAACGGCAGAAAAATAGTAACATGGGCCGAAATCCCAATCAATCGCAACTTGGGCCGCGAGACCGCAGAGTTCCGGCCGAGATTCACTCCTCTTTGGGATGGCGAGCCTCGATGATGCTCTTCATGCCGCCGCGCACATTGAATTCACCTCGAACCAGTGCCCGGACCGGCTGACAGGCCTCAACCACATCCCGCAGGATGCGATTCACGGCATTCTCGTAAAAGATGCCCAGGGAACGGTACCCGAGGATGTACCCCTTGAACGCCTTGAGTTCCAGGCAAACCTCGTCCGGCACGTAGCGCAGGGTGATCGTGCCGAAATCCGGAAGGTTGGTCTTGGGGCAAATGGAAGTAAATTCCGGCACCTGGATGGTAATCTCGTAGTCTCGAAACTGGTTGGGCCACACCTCCAGCTTTGGGAGCGCTGCATCGATCCCGGACTCGGCATGATCAGGGGTGTATTCAGACATCGGAGATCTCCTCCAGTAACCGGCCAACCAGGGCGGAAACCTCAGGGAGGGTGTCCGATCCCACGAACTTTCCAGCCAGCCTGCCCCGGGCATCGATGACGAAAAAAGTGGGCAGGACGGCCACATCTCCCAACGGATCCAGGTCGACCAGCGCATAGAGGTGAAAAGTGGGAAGGGAATGAGGGACGGCCACCTCGTAGTTGATCTCGGGATACCTCTCCAGAAAGGGATTGAGATCTTCCCAGCCGCCGCGGTCCACACTCAGCCCCACCAGGTCGAAG
>JAPVWS010000406.1 GCA_027493295.1 Candidatus Versatilivorator vitaminiformans
GTCCGGAGTGCAGGCAGACCAGAGTGATCCACTCCGCCTGGAGTCCGGAGAAACCAAGAGGCCTCAGCAGTTTTTCTCGTCCCTGGAGGTGAGCAATCAAGGTTTCCCTGTTCTTGGGCATGGGGCCTGCATGCCCCCAGCTTCAAGCTTGCTGAAGGCTGTTAGCGTATCCAAGAGGGCAGTGGTCCTGGTGTTGTTCCGTGCTTGGGGACCAGCCACTCTCTCAGAGGCACAGCCTCGTCTTCTGTGGAGTCTGCCCGACCCCCAAGGCCTCTCTACTCCAAGGGCTCGGCATCCTTCTCAGTCGCCTGGGCCAGATTGGGCGCCCAGTCGTCCATCAGATATAATTGGTTAATTGTAAATAGTTAATAATAATAGACTTACTATTGACTACCCCTCTACAATCCCCTCATTGAATCCCTCTTACTGAACGGGAATCCACCGGACTATTCAGGACGTTGGCGGACCGTCACGTTCGGGAACGGTTGGCCCCGACCGAATGGCGACCACAGGACCGCTGAGCGAGCCAACGATTCTGGTTTCCCCACAGGCGGCGGGACCTGCGGTCCCTGAGGAATCCGTCCAGGAGGCGTTCCGGGGTGTTGTGGCATGCCAGCGAACTGGATATGGCAGCCCGCCCGGCAAAGCTCAAGGATTCAGGGGGCAGGACACCGTCGAACGCCATGACGGCCTCGATATCGTCATGGAGAAGGTCCTGCAATGGGAGGCGGAAATCGTCGATCCGTCCTGCTCCGGCGGAGGTTGCGGCGTGGCATTCAAACTTCAGGAGTTTGGTGTTACACTCTGTCGGCATTGGTTCTCTTCCAAAAATCCGGTTAACTCCCTCTGTAAGAGTATCGTAACTGATTCGGAGAACGGTTGTAACCTGCCGCTGGTGAGGAAATGCGGGCTAGCCGAATTTGTAGGCCCACGGTGGATTGACGTACGCCTGTAGTCCAACCCTTTCCTCAAAAAGCGGTACTCACTAAAATGCCATGAACTCAAACACTCCCAACTTGTTCGAATACTCCACCAAGGAGCTCGCTCAAGATGCCGTCCTTGCCTATATCCTCGCGTGGGCCGCGCCTGCGTATCGCGAATTGCATTACAGTCTCCATCGACTGGGCACGGCCATGCTGCACGCTCTCCTCGCCACGAAATTCGGCGAATCCGAGGTTCCCACCGTCACTTCTGTCTGCGTTAAGACTCAAGTTGACCGGATTGATCTACTGGTCCGGATCAATGACGAGAACGAGGACGGCCTAGTCCTTCTCGTCGAGGACAAGTTGGGTACCCATGAGCGCCCAAAACAGATCGAGCGCTACGTCGAAACAGCAAAGAAGCGTTTCCCGAACCGGGAAATCGTTCCGTTATACGTAAAGACCGGGAACACATCGCGACAGAGACTTCCGTCGGAGGAGGAATGCGGCCGATTCCTGCGGCGGGATCTTCTAGACGTGCTGGACCGATTTCGCGACACCGGCGACACCGTCGTTGACAATATCCGCGCACATCTCCAGGTCTGGGAAGATGCGACCAACAGTTACCGTCACGCACCTCCCTCCAAGTGGAACGATCACGCCAGGGAGGGCTTCTACAGCGAACTGGAGAACCGCATGACGAGCGAAGATAAGTGGGACTCTTGGGGTTGGGACTATGTGTCCAATCCGGCGGGCGGGTTTAGGTGGTTTGCCTTCGGGGAAAACACCATAAAGCGGGAGCCGTATGAAACCACCATTTATCTCCAAATTGAACTTGGCGCCGATGTGAACCGGCTGACCGTGCGTCTCAGCGAAAAGAAGGGTCCGGGGATTCAGAAACCGCTTATGTATGAAGTGCTGGAACTGTTAGAGGAAAATGCCCGGCATGGCGATGGCATCAAGGTCAACAAGGCCGGCAGATTTCGCGGTGGGGCTACCGGGGCGGTCGCCGAGGTCAAATTCGGTGATAGAAATTGCTACCTTGCCCGGAAGCACGGAGGCATCATCGACATGGAGGCGACGATGCAGCGTCTCGACCGGGCACGGCAGTTCGTTTCTAAGGTCGTGCATCTATAGTCTGATTGAGATCGCGAAGCTCAGCTCGTCTGCGGGGCGATAGGAATGGTGGAAGCGTTCCGGTCCTGTACAGCCAGGCAAAGGGGAAAAGACATGGAGATGCAACCATGAAACTTGCCACCTATTTTGTTGTGGTCACTGGCGCAACGGTGTTTGCAGCATTGGCCCATGCGCAAGTCGATTGCGCAAAATGGGGCACGGAAGCATTCTTTATGTTGCGCTATTCTCCTTCCCCAACCACCTGATCCGCCCCCTTCGATGCCTCTTTGCAACTGGTCACGGTAAGGCACACTACGACGCCTGATCCGCGTGTGATTCCATGGGACGATCGATGAGTTGGCAGAAGGCTTCTTGAGGATTTATTGATGTGCCGGCAGGTAGGCGCCGTCGCCGCTGCGTTCTCCCGGGGCACCCCCGTCGTTGATCACGCCGTAGGCGACAAACGGGTTGTTGCCCGCTGTCTTCCTCACTTGAACGTAGCCTTGGCTGATCCCGCCTAGAATCCCGTTCTGCTGCGTCCAGCGGCGGGGACCGAGCGTCGCGCTTCTCGTTCTCGGTTCGGACTCCCCGCTGCCGTCGTAGATGGTGATCTCGAGGGTGATGGAGCTGTCGTCGATCTCACCCGTGTTGACCAGGGCCAGGTTGCTGCGGTTCTCTGCGTTCTGCTGCAGCCCGTAGATCCAGGCGTTTTCGACTGAAGCCGCGCCGTAGGGTACCCCGTTGTAGAAGAGGCTGTATTGCCCACCCCTCTGGTCGGGAGCTCCAGTCCGGGCTCCGATCACGATCCCGCTCATGTCCACCTCGGCCGGCGTGGCGAACAAGGCTCCCACAAAGGCCCGGTTGGCCGGACCGATGCCCACCACCTTCTCCTCCCGGCGCATCCAACCGACCAGGTTGGGCAGGATGCGCTGCTCCCCGGCCTTGAGACTCAGACTGAATTCGGCGGTGTCGTCTCCAGTCTCGACGGCGTCGGCCACAAAGCTGAAGACCACCTCTTTGTTCGAAGCCGAGAAGTTGGTGACGGTCAGCTCGCTCTGGAAGTTGCCGGTGTCGATGATGACGGGCAGGGTCTGACCGGTGGTGCCGACGAGGGAGGACTCGGTGAGGGGAAAGACGAAGGAGCCGTCGGAGTTGAAATTGTCGTTGATGACCCCGTAGGCATAGAAGGGCGCGGTCCCGCCGACTCGTTCCACCTTGACGTAGCCGTTGTCGAAACCGGCCATATTCAGGATGCCGTTGTACTGATAGAACCCTCCCGGAGGCAGGGTTCGGTCCGGCAAGACCAGGCTCCTTCCCGGTGCTGCCGGGTCTCCGGAGAAGACCGTCACCCTCACGGTGATTTCCTCCCCGCTGGAGATCCCGGTGTTCTGAACCGCTACGTTGGAGCGGTCCTGGCTGTTCTGACGCAGGCCGGTGATGAAGGCAGGCCCCGTGAGCAGGCCGTCGGGATCCAGTCCCAGGTAGGCCAAGCCGGCGCGTCCGCTTCCTTCTTCGACCGGCGTGCTGACCCTGACGGTGACGCCGGCATCCGACGGGGAGGAGAGCTCGGTGAAATCCAC
>JAPVWS010000407.1 GCA_027493295.1 Candidatus Versatilivorator vitaminiformans
GCTGGGGCCTGTTGAGCACGGCCCGTATCAATGAGCGCTTGATCCCCTGCCTGAAGCGGTCAGAACGAAGCGAGCTGATCGGGGTAGCCAGCCGCAGCCAGGAAACGGCCAATCGCTATGCCGCGGAGCACGGCATTTCCAAGGCCTACGGCAGCTATCAGGAGATGTTGGCGGACCCCGCCATCGATGTGGTTTACATTTCTGTGCCCAACGGGTTGCACACCGAGTGGTCGCTGCGATGCGCCGAGGCTGGAAAGCACGTACTCTGTGAAAAGCCGCTGGCCCTTTCCGTCGCAGAGGTGGATCAACTCCTGGAGGCCGCCGGCCGTTGCGGAGTCACCATCCAGGAAGCCACCATGATGCGTTTTCACTCCCAGACCTCCTACGTGCGCGACCTGATCGCGCAGGGGGCCGTCGGCGAGGTGCGTATGGGCCGCGGGCTCTTTACCTTCACCCTGGAACGTCCCGGCGACATCCGACTGGACCCGGCCATGGGCGGCGGATCGGTCTGGGACCTGGGCAGCTATTGCGTCAGCTTCGCACGTACCGTTCTACAGGCCGAGCCGGTGGAGGTTCATGCCGTCGAAACTAGCGGACCCACCGGAATCGACCTGAGTTTTTCAGGTCATCTGAGATTTCGGAACGGGACCTTCTTTCACTTCTTCTCCAGCTTTTCCTCATTCACTCAGGTCGACGCCGACTTCCTCGGAACCGCCGGGTATCTCCATCTGGACCTTCCCTGGGTCAATCGCGAGAATCAGCCGGCCACCGTGCGCCTGGTCAGCGAGGCCGGAATCAAGGAGGCTACCACCTTCGGCGACGGCCTCGGCAATCGCAGGACCGAGAGGAGAGTCTTCGCCGAAGTCAACGCCTATCAGGACGAGGTCGAGTCCATGGCGACCACCGTTCTGGACGGTGCCGATCCGGTGGTCACACTGGAGGACAGCCGCGCCAATGTGGCTGCCATCACCGCGCTCTACCGGTCGGCCCGGGAAGGCCGGCCGGTGGAACTCTAGACATTTTCCAACGAGGGCATTCCTCTGCAAATCCAACGCATTGCCATTTTAAGTCCCGGAGACATGGGCCATGCCGTGGGACGGGAGTTCCGGGCCAGTGGCCTGGAGGTGATGACCTGCCTGTCGGGCCGCAGCCCTCGCACCTGCCGGATGGCGGAGCTTGCCGGGTTCAGGACCGTGCCCAGCCTGGAAGCGCTGGCAGAGCAGGCAGACCTCATCCTTTCCATTCTGGTGCCCGAGGCGGCGGTGGCGCTGGCGGAAGCGGTGGCCGAGGCTCTGAGCAACACCGGCTGCCGCCCGGTATTTGCCGATTGCAACGCGGTCTCCCCGGCGACCTCCAGGCGGATCCAAGGCATCATCTCCGCGGCCGGCGGTCGCTATCTGGACGCCTCCATCATCGGACCCCCTCCGGGCCAGGGGCAGCCTCCCCGCTTCTATGTCTCCGGCTCCGATGCGGATGCCATGGGTCAGCTCGACGGTCGAGGCATTGCCGTCAAGTGGATCGGCAGCCAGATTGGACGGGCTTCGGCCATCAAGATGTGCTATGCCGGGCTCACCAAGGGAACCCTGGCGCTTCACGCGGCCGTGCTCACCAGCGCCGAGGCTCTGGGGCTCTCGGACGAACTGAGGTCGGAGCTTGCCTACAGCCAGGGCCAGAAGCTCAAGGCCATGGAGCAGGTCAGGCGGGTGCCGGCCAAGGCCTTCCGCTGGATCGCCGAAATGGAGGAGATTGCCCGAACCTTCGGGAGCGTCGGTGTCAGCCCGGACATCCACTCCGGGGCGGCCGAGGTCTTCAGAATGATCGCGGAGAGCGACCTGGGAGGCGAGCGAACGGATACGTTGGATCGGGACCGAACGCTCCCGCAAACCGTTTTTAAACTGGCCGAAAGCTTGAAGCCCAAGCCCTGACCCGGTCCGCATTTGCCGGCCGCTCACCGGTGTTGTAGCTCAATTTCTCCGGGGAAATCCGTGAACACCTCAGTTTTTTCAGCGCTGGACTACGTGGCTCTGACCACCTACCTGGTCCTGGTAGTCGCCATCGGCGTCTGGGTCGGCCGCGGTCAGAAGGACACCAAGGAATACTTTCTGGCCGGCCGCTCCATGGGCTGGTTTCCGGTCGGCATCTCCACCCTGGCCAGCCTCTACAGCGCCATCACCTACATGGGGGCGCCCGCGGAGTACTATACCCATGGCCTGGAGATGGCCAGCCAGACCCTCTCGATCGTGCTGGTGGTCCCGGTGGTGATGTATGTCTTCATGCCCTTCTACCACCGGCTGCAGGTCTACACCGCCTACGAATACCTCGAGGAGCGATTCGACCTGAAGGTCCGCACCCTGGCCAGCGCGGTGTTCGTCTTCTGGAGGATTCTGTGGATGGGCACGGCCACATACGTGCCGGCCCTGGTGCTTCACACCGTCACCGGCATGCCCCTGCTGGAGACCATCCTGGGGGTCGGCATCGCGGCCACGCTCTACACCGTGGCCGGCGGCATGCGGGCGGTCATCTGGACCGACGTCTGCCAGTTCTTCATCTTGATCGGTGGTTCGGTGCTGGCCGTTTGGATTATCGGCATGGATGCGGGGGGAACGGGCGAAATCTGGAGGCTTGCCGAGCAGGGAGGCAGGACCCGTCTGTTCGACTGGTCCCTGGACCCCACTATCAGAGTGACTACCTGGGGAGCGGTGATGGGGTCGCTGGTGGGTCACATCGGCATGTATGGCGCCGACCAGGTCAGTGTGCAGCGCTATCTGACCGCCAGGTCGCTTCCGATCATGCAGAAGTCCTACATCCTGAACATGGGTGCGGGCCTGCTCATGAAGGGGTTCATCATCCTGATCGGGTTGGGACTGTTCGCCTACTACGCCACCAACCCGCAGAATTTGCCCGATGCGATTCAGGGAGATCGGGTCTTTCCCTATTTCATCGCCACCCAGATGCCCATTGGACTCCGGGGCATGATGATTGCCGCCATCCTGGCGGCCGCCATGTCGTCCATCGACTCCGGATTGAATTCCTGCACCACCGCCCTGATCACCGATTTCTTCAAGAGGTTCAACTGGAAGCCCGGGTGGATCATGAGATGGTCTCCCGGAGAGGCGCCCCTTGAGGTGGCCGCCAGGGAATTGAAGCTCTCCCGCCTGTTGACCCTGGGCCTGGGTGTGGCGGTTACCGTGCTGGCCTGCTTCGTGGGTGGGCTGGGGTCCATCATCGAGATCACCAACAAGTTGGTCAACAGCTTTGCGGGCCCCATGGCGGCCGTCTTTCTGCTGGGAATGCTGACCCGCAAATGCGATTCTCAGGGAGCCTTCTGGGGTCTGCTGGTGGGAAGCCTGGTCACCAGCTATTTCATCTTCTATTCCACCGTCTCATTCCTCTGGTACGGCACCGTGGGCTTGACCACCACCCTGGTGGTCGGCTACGCCATCAGCATGGCGCAGGGGAGCCCCCCGACCAGGCGCACTGACCTGGTCTACCGGATCCCCGGGTTCTGAATAGCAGCGCCCCCGCCCCACACGACGGGGCGGCTGAAACAGAGCAAAAACAGGATCGTCTCAGACAAGGCATCCATGCCCCTGTCACCGTTTTCCTTCCTGGATTACCTTCTGCTGTTCGCCTATCTGCTGGTCATGGTCTCTATCGGTGTCTGGGTGGGCAGAGGACAGAAAGATACCCGTGAATACTTCCTGGCCGGCCGTTCCATGGGGTGGTTTCCCCTGGGCATTTCCACCATCGCCAGCCTCTACAGCGCCATCAGCTACATGGGGACTCCGTCGGAGTACTTCACTCATGGCGCCGAGTTCGCGGTGCAGATGCTGGCGGCCTTTCCCTCCGCCGTAGTCGTCATCTTCGTGTTCATGCCCTTCTACCATCGTCTCAAGGTTTACACGGCCTACGAGTACCTGGAAAAGCGCTTCAGCGTCACCGTACGGTCTCTGGCCAGCAGCGTCTTCATCCTGTGGCGGATCCTCTGGATGGGCACCGCCATTTACGTTCCCTCCCTGGTGCTGCACACGGTCACCGGATTCGCCTTGTTGGAAACCATCGTGGCGGTGGGCACGGTGGCCACCCTCTACACCGTCCTGGGCGGCATGCGAGCCGTGATCTGGACCGACGTG
>JAPVWS010000408.1 GCA_027493295.1 Candidatus Versatilivorator vitaminiformans
GAGACATCGGCATCGACTTTCACGGAGCCATTTCCCCCCAGACGGCCAAACTTCTCATCAAGGCGCTGGAACCCTACCAGCCCATGTTCATCGAGGAACCGGTCAATTGCCAGAACGTGGAAGTCATGGCTGACATCGCCAGGGGCACCCATCTGCCCATCGCCACCGGCGAGCGTATTTTCACCAAGTGGGGATTCAGAGAAATTCTGGAAAAGGGAGCGGCCTCGATCCTGCAACCCGACCTGTGCCATGCCGGCGGTATTACCGAGGTTCGCCTCATTGCGGGAATGGCGGAGGCCCACTATGCCACGCTGGCCCCCCACAACCCCCTGGGACCCATTTCCCTGGCCGCCGGACTGCAGATGGCAGCCTCGATTCCCAATTTTCTTTGCCAGGAACAGGTAAGCCTGGGAGAGGGCTACCTCAAGAGACCCTTTCAGGTCAAGGAAGGCTATATCGATCTACCGACCGGACCGGGGTTGGGGATCGAAATCGACGAGGAGGCCCTGGCCTCAAAGATCGGCCACGACTGGCACAATCCGGAAACCTACGACGCCGACGACGGCTCGGTTGTGGATTGGTAGTGTAACCCTCGGCAGATCGGGATCACTGCTCCCTTCAGGGGATGTCGAAAAAGCCGGGCCGCCCGGTTGCCGCTGCCGCACACGACACCCGCCTCTTTGCCACGACCTCAACCCGCCTATCTCACGAACAGCATGTCCCGATAGTTGGGCAGCGGCCAGAGATCGTCCGGAATCACCTTCTCCATCCGGTCGGCCACCTCGCGCACCGCGTTCATGGCGGGAATCACGTTGTTGCGCATGTGGACCACCTTCGACGACACCTCCTCGCCCCCGAGTTCCTCGTTCTGAGCGTCGAGCTCGTCCAGCGCCGCCGTCAGTTCGTCGATGAGTCCCGAAACGCGCTCGATGTTGCTGTCGAGGCCACTCGTTCCAACCTCCGCCGCCTGCGTTCCTCCCCGAGCCGAAACCAGTTGGTTCAGGTAGGTGACCGCCGCCGGCAGGATCAGGCAGCGTGCCATGTGGGCGGCCGTCTCGCCCTCGATGTTGATCTTGATGAAATACTGCTCGGTCAGCACCTCCAGCCGAGCCTCGAGCTCGCGGGGAGTCATGACTCCGTACTTGTCGAAGAGACGCTGGTTCTTGGTCGAAGCGAGCGCCGGAAGCGCCTGCACCGTATTCCCCGTATTGAGCAGTCCGCGCCGCTCGGCCTCCTCCACCCACTCGGGAGCGTAGTTGTCGCCGTTGAAGATGATCCGCTTGAACGACGGGATCTCGTTGGAGAGCAGCTTCCATAGCGCGGTCTCGAGGGACGCCCCGGCCTCGACCACAGCTTCGAGCACGTCAGCCCAGAGGTCGATAGACTCGGCCACGATGGTGTTGAGCACCGTTGCCGGCAGCGAGATGCTCGCCGACGAACCCACCGCGCGAAACTCGAACTTGTTGCCGGTGAAGGCGAAGGGCGATGTACGGTTGCGGTCGCCGAAGTGGCGCGGCAGGTCGGGCAGGACCGAGACGCCCAGGGCAAGGAGGTCTTTCCGTTCCGTCTCCTCCGCCGAGCCCGACTCCTCGATCTGCTGGAAGATGCCCTGCAACTGGTCGCCCAGGAAGACCGAGATGATCGAGGGCGGGGCTTCGTTGGCGCCCAGACGGTGGTCGTTCCCCGCGCTGGAAACGCACGCCAGCAGCAGATCCTGGTGCTTCTCCACCGCGCTCATGACCGCCGTGCAGAAGAAGAGGAACATCAGGTTGTCGTGGGGAGTGTCCCCCGGGTCCATCAGGTTTCGGTCCGCGGTCCCGAATGACCAGTTGAGGTGCTTGCCGCTGCCGTTGATCCCCTGGAAGGGTTTCTCGTGCAGCAGGCACACCAGTCCATAGTCGCGCGCGTTCCGCTCCAGGATCCGCATCGTCAGTTGTTGATGGTCGGAGGCCACGTTGGCGTTCTCGTAGACCGGCGCCACCTCGTACTGCCCCGGCGCCACCTCGTTGTGGCGGGTCTTCATGGGGACACCCAGCCGGTAAAGGTCCATCTCGACGGACTGGACGTAGGCCATCACCCGATCGTGGATTGAACCGAAATAGTGGTCGTCGAGCTCCTGTCCCCTCGGCGGCTTGGCTCCGAAGAGGCTGCGGCCGCAAGTCATCAGGTCCGGGCGGCGGTAATAGAACTCGCGGTCCACCAGGAAGAACTCCTGCTCCGGACCCAGGCTGGCCGTGACCCGTCCGGCCTCCACGCCGAAGATCTTGAGCGCCCGGCGCGTGACCCGGTCAAGCGCGTCCATCGACCGCAGCAGGGGAATCTTGGCATCGAGACTTTCACCCGCCCAACTGGAGAAGGCAGTGGGAATGCAGAGGTAGGTGGCCGACTCCCCGCCCAGAATGAATGCCGGCGAGGTCGGATCCCAAGCCGTATAGCCGCGAGCCTCGAAGGTAGCGCGGAGCCCCCCGGAGGGAAACGAAGACGCGTCGGGCTCGCCCTGAACGAGCTCGTCGCCCCCGAATTCAGTGATGGCGCGCCCATCGCGATCGACCTTCAGAAAGGAGTCGTGCTTCTCGGCGGTGCTCCCCGTGAGCGGCTGAAACCAGTGTGTATAGTGGGTGGCGCCCCGCGAGAGTGCCCAGTCCTTCATCGCCGCGGCGATCGTGTCGGCACTCTTCACGTCGAGCCTTTCCGCGTGCTCAATGGTGCTGAATAGCTGTTTGAAGACGTTGTCCGGCAGCCGCGCGCGCATCTCCTTCACCCCGAAGGTGTCTTCCCCGAAGATTCGCGAGAGGAGATCGCGGTCGCCCGACCGGGATTCCGATCTGCCACTCCAGGTATTCACTGCGCTGACGGAGTCGAAGCGTTTCTGTGTCATCGCGGGGTATCCTTTTCTTTCAAGGCTGGGGCTTTCCGCAAGCGGCGGCGACTCTCCAAACCGGGAACCCATTGGGCCGCATCCACTCGATGTACACCCACACCGGTGATGCGAAGGGTCGGCTGCATTCTAGAGGTTTCTCAGGGGGAGAGCAAAAGATCTCCAATCGACCGAAAAACGCTGCCCCTGGTCTTTGAACCGCAACTCGGACGAATTCTACCGCATCACGTATCTTGTTTTCGACTTTTGTGAACAATCAGTAATCTTTGGGAGTAATATCCAGCACACAATAGTCACCCTACAATTTCGTTCCCCCTGATTCACTTCAACCCGACCTCGAGCCCTCGTCGTTTTCCGGCCGGCGGAGCCTGGCGATCTTCTCCCGCCAGGTTCGCAATCGCTGTCGGATGACCTCCTCGAATCCCTCCCCCGAGGGCCGGAAGTACCTTCGACCCTTCAGTGATTCCGGAAGGCAGCTCATGGCGGTCAACCGATCGGCGAAATCGTGGGCGTACTGGTAGCCTTTGCCATAACCCAGAGTCTTCATGAGCTGGGTGGGGGCATTGCGCAGATGCAGGGGAACCGGCTCGGCAAGGGTTTGCTTCACGTCCGCGACAGCCGCGGCATAGGCCTTGTCCAGAGCATTGGACTTGGGAGCGGTGGCCAGGTAGACCGCTGCCTGGGCCAAGGCCAGAGTCCCTTCCGGAAGGCCGATGAAGTGAAAGGCCTCCTTGGCCTGCACAGCCACCGTCAGGGCGTGAGGATCCGCCATGCCCACGTCCTCCGAGGCAAAACGGACCAGTCGCCTGGCGACGTAAAGCGGGTCCTCTCCGGCCTCCAGCATGCGGGCCAACCAGTAGATTGCGGCGTCCGGGTCGCTGTTGCGAAGCGATTTGTGCAGCGCCGAAATGAGATTGTAGTGCTCCTCGCCGGCCTTGTCGTAGAGAAGCACCCGCCGCTGCATCGCATCTCTGACCAGTTGCTCGCTGATCCTTTTCCGGCCGGACTCCTCGACTGGAGCCATCTGGACGGCAATCTCCAGGGTGTTGTAGGCCACCCGGGCGTCTCCATTGGCGAAGTCGGCGATGATGGCCAGGTGGGCGTCCGCGATCTCGATCGGGTCGGTCCCCATTCCATGCTCCCGGTCCCTCAGAGACCGCCGAAGCAGTTGGGCCACCTCCTCGGATGACAGTGGTTCCAGTTGGTAGACCTTGCAGCGGGAGAGCAGGGCCGGATTCACCTCGAAGGAGGGATTCTCGGTAGTGGCGCCGATCAGGACAATGGCCCCGGTTTCCACAAAGGGCAGAAAAGCATCCTGCTGGGCCTTGTTGAAACGGTGAATCTCGTCGATGAACAGCAGCGTCCGGCGTCCGGAACGCCGATTCCGTTCCGCCTCCTGCATCACCGAGCGGATCTCCTTGATTCCCGAAAGGACGGCACTGAAGGGAACGAAGTCCATCCGGGTCCCGTGGGCGATGATGCGGGCCAGGGTGGTCTTGCCGGTACCCGGCGGACCCCAGAGGATGAGGGAGCCGATGCGGTCCTTTTCCAGAAGCTGGCGCACCGGCTTGCCGGGGCCGACCAGGTGCTGCTGGCCCACGAAGTCTTCCAGGCGGGTGGGCCGCATCCGGTCGGCCAGAGGGGCTCCCTCGCCCGTCGGCACCTGCCGGGACGAAGCGAATTCGGGAAAGAGATTCATCGTGCTCATGCTACAACGGCTGACCCGGGCCTGTCGATTGAGGGAAACCTCCGGGACAATCTCTCTGCCTGGCGGCTTCGCACATTAGGAT
>JAPVWS010000409.1 GCA_027493295.1 Candidatus Versatilivorator vitaminiformans
ATCGAGAACATGCACAAGAACGCGACCGTGGCCGAGTGGTACAGGGAGCGCGGAAAGCACGAGGTGTTCGCCAAGGGCAAGAATGTCAACCTGGAGAGCTACGAGCACCTTCTCAAGGTGGACGCCGAGGATGCCGCCAAGGTGAGAGTCCTGGAGGATGCTCCGCAGACGGCGGCCGACGAGGCACGGATGCGCAGGAAGGCGGCCCGGGAGGCGGCCCAGATGCGCAAGGTCTACGAGGAAATGGTGCTCAACAAGAAGCCGGACGAACTGGTCCAGATCTCGGTTCCTTCCAAGTAAGAGTGGACTGAGGGATTGCGGCCAGCAGAGGCGATTAATGGGCTATCCGCAACGGATAGCCCATTTTTTGGTTGGGCGGGGAGGGCGGAACAGCGAAAACATGGCTGCCGACAAGACGGTATTCGAAACCTATTTGCATCGGTTGGACGAGGGCGATTGGGCCGAGGCGCTGGATCGTATCCTTCCCCGAATTCACCCGGCCGACAGCCGGGCCACCCGCATCTGGTTTGCCTTCTGGCCCCTGAAGCTCCGGCTGGCTCTGGACCGCGCACCCGACCCGGCCCAGGTGCTCAAGGAATTGCAGTTGGACGGGAAGCCGCGTCTGGAAGAGCAGATCGATGCCTCGGTAGCCTTTCTTTTCGGGTCGAACTATTGGCCGGAGGTCAAGCAGGCGGTGGCGGCCTACGCCGAGGAGTCCTCGGATCCTGGGGAAGCGGGTCTTGATGCTCACATTCTAAAGTTGGCCGGCCGGCTGGCTGGCAGGCTTCAGGTGGAGCAGCCCCTGCTGACAGGCATCGTTGCGGTGGGTGTGATGGTGCTGCGGCAGGTGGGGCTGTCCTCCCTGGCTGCGTGCGCCCGGGAACCTTCTCCCAACGGACGGCCGAAGTCGGCGGCCGAGGTGTTGAAGTTGCGAAAAGGGCGGGGTTGGAAGTCCCTGATCTGGAAGTCCAAGAAGTACCGGGTGACCTTCGACGAGAGTATTCCGGAATCCTGCTATGAGGCTCTGGACGGTCAGGACCTGTCGATGGCCAGCGGCAACGACCCCAGGGACTTTCGGGAGTCGGATCCGCGGCGCGTTGCCGGACCGGTTCCGGTGCAGTGCCGAAGTGGTGCTTGCGGCTACTGCTGGATCGGTGTGCTGGCGGGAGAGCAGAACCTTTCCGAGATGACCGCATTCGAAAGGCGCCGCCTGGAGTATTTCGGCTACGCCCCCCCGGCGGAATTCGCCCTGAAGCACCCGGCGGTCCGATTGGCCTGTCAATCCAAGTGTTACGGGGACGTTTCCATCGTGGTTCCTCCCTGGAACGGCGTGCTGGAGGGGCGCTCGCCAGTAGCTTCCTCCGATGGGGGGGATTGATTTTTTTGCCGGAATCGCTACAATGATTCCATCGAGTAGTAATCATGGCTGGAGGGCTGAAAGGAGCCGTAAACGCAATGCTGAAGATCACCGACAAAGCTCAGGGAAAGGTCAAGGAAATACTGGACAGCCAACAGGAGCATTACGCCGGGCTGCGAGTGCAGATCGTCGGCGGCGGGTGTTCGGGCTTTCAGTATCAGATGGGCTTCGAAAAGCAAGCCAACGGGGGGGATGAGATTCTGGAGTTGCAGGGCTTCAAGGTCTTTGTCGACAAGGGGAGCATGATCTATCTGGACGGAACCGAGATCGACTACATCGAAAGCCTCACCGGTGCCGGCTTCAAGTTCCACAACCCCAACGTCAAGAGCACCTGCGGGTGCGGCGAGTCCTTCCACGTGTAGTTCGGCAGCCGTCTGAGATCCGTATGCGGATGCGGGTTGCAGAGATTCGAAGGCCATTTTTCCGAGAGGAGGAATGGCCTTTTTTCATAGGTGGCTTCCAACATTCCGGAAGCGGTGGTTTCCATCATGCTGGTCGATGCCTTTCAACGTCCTCTGAAGGACCTGAGGATATCGGTGACGGATAGGTGCAACTTCCGCTGCACCTATTGCATGCCTTTTGACGAGTATGTCTGGATCGCCAAGCAGGAGATCCTGACCTTCGAGGAAATCGAACGCCTGGCCCGCATTTTCATCGGGCTGGGCGTGGAGAGAATTCGACTGACCGGAGGCGAGCCTCTGCTGCGCAAGGACCTGCACCGGTTAGTGGAGAGGCTGGCTTCCCTCAGGGCGCTGCAGGACTTGTGTCTGACCACCAATGGGGCCCTGCTGGGCGAGCAAGCCCCTCTCCTCAAGGCGGCCGGGCTGAAACGTATCAACGTCAGCCTGGACACCCTGGATCCGGAAAAGTTCAAGCGGATTGTCAAGCGCGGCAATCTGGCCAAGGTGTTGGAGGGACTGTTTGCCGCCCAGCGTCAGGGATTGCATCCGATCAAGATCAACGCGGTCATAGAGCGGGGGGTCAACGATGACGAGATCCTCCCCCTCGTGGAATTTTCGCGCACCCACGGCTTTGGCATTCGGTTCATCGAGTACATGGACGTGGGGAATTCCAACAATTGGAAGTCCGAGAAGATGGTCTCCAAGCAGGAGATTCTGGAGCGAATCCGTCCGTTTTTTCCCATGAGTGAAGTGGGCCGGGAGCGGGGCAGGGCGCCGGCGGTCGACTACCGGTTTGCCGACGGTGGGGGGGATTTCGGTGTGATCGCTTCGGTCACCGAACCCTTTTGCGGCGGATGCAGCCGGGCCAGGCTGACCGCGGATGGAAAGTTCGTCACCTGCCTTTTTTCAGAAGTCGGACACGACCTCAAGACGCCAATGCGGGTAGGAGCCTCCGATCGGGAGCTTCGCGAACGGCTGGTCTCCATCTGGAACGGGAGGAGCGACCGTTACTCGGAATCCCGGCTGGAGGCTCTCCATTCGCAACAGGGTTATCGCGCCGAGGATCACAAGAAGATAGAGATGATCAGCCTGGGCGGGTGATTGCGCCATGAAGCCTTCAAAGGCACGCCCGACGTTCACTGTTTCCGCAGGATCCCCCAATATTCCTGAAAAGTTACTGAAGACCCGTAAGTAGCCATCATGCACCAACGACCCGGCGGCAGGCGCGGGCCGGACATGGCGGAAGAGGAAACTCGGTTTCGGCGGGCTCAGTGGCGTATCCTGTCTGCCACCATGCTCTGCTACCTGTTCTACTACACCGGCCGGCAGACCTTCGGTTTCGCCATTCCGGGCATCGAGCAGGAACTGGGCATCGGCAAAGCCGGTCTGGGGTGGGTCAGCAGCGCCATGTTGTGGAGTTATGCCGCCGGGCAGGCCGTCAACGGGAACCTGGGGGATCGTTTTGGCGGTCGCCGGATGATGAGCCTGGGGGCGATGCTCTCCTGTATGTTCAATTGGGGGGTCAGCTTCGCCGGCGGCTTGGTGAGCCTGCTGGTTCCCTGGGCCATCAACGGCTACGCGCAGTCCATGGGCTGGGCCCCGGGAAGTCGGGTGCTGTCCAATTGGTGGAGCCGCCGGGAGCGAGGGAAGGTCTACGGTCTTTACGTGGGCGCGGCCGGTCTGTCCTCCGTTCTGGCATTCACCACCTCCAATCTCATTCTGGCCCTGGATCTGAATTGGCGCTGGATCTTTCGTCTCCCGGTGCTGCTTCTTCTGCTGGGCGGAGCGTTCTACTTCCGGGTAGCTCGTGACCGCCCCGAGGAACTCGGTTTCTCCGAGTCGAATCACCTGGAAGACAATCCGGCTGAAGGCAGGGCAGCGCTCCAAGGAAGGGAAGATAGCGAGGAAACCACTTGGCATCGCTACCGGCAGGTGTGTTCCAATTGGCGCTTCATGATCGCCAGCCTGGCCATCGGTTTCCAGAGCCTGGCCCGCTACGGCCTCTTGACTTGGGTGCCGGTCCACTTCCTGGGGGCGGGCTGGCGAGGCTTTGCCGGCCGGACCTGGATCACCCTGGCGCTGCCGGCAGGCATGGCCCTGGGTGCCGTAAGCAGCGGCTGGCTGTCCGACCGGGTCTTTCATTCCAATCGGTCGCGGGTCATCTTCCTGTTCATGGCGGCCGCCTCCCTGGCCTGCACCGCCATGTACCTGTTGCCGTACCATTTCTTTTGGTCCATGACATTGCTGGCTCTTTGCGGGTTCTTCACCTACGGTCCTCAGTCGGCGTTCTGGGCTCTGTGCCCCGATCTGCTGGGGACCCGTTACGCGGGCACCGGCACCGGAGTCATGAACATGCATGCCTACCTGCTGGCGGGACTGGGAGAGCCCTTCATCGGCTGGATGATCCAACGGAGCGGTGACAACACCGGCCTGGTGTTTCCGCTGGTGGCCGGCGCCTGCCTGCTCAGCGGGGCGATCGCACTGTTTGTCCGGAGGTAGCTGCCGCACCCAACAACCATGAATGCAACCTTCTCCACTTCACCCTTCTCCGTCAACGGCCGCCGATACGAGCCACCGGCCAAGCCGGTGGTAGCGATCTGCATGGACGGCTGCGAGGACGACTACCTGACGGTGGCGCTCTCCCGGGGTCGCATGCCCCACCTGGCCCGAATGGCTGCCGGCGGCTACCGGGGGCTGGCCCGGGCAGCTCTGCCCACCTACACCAACGTCAACAACGCCTGCATCGTCACCGGTGTTCCTCCTTCCGTCACAGGAATTTCCGGCAACTTCTTTCTCGATCCCGGAAGCGGCTCGGAGGTCATGATGAACTCGGCGCGCTACCTGCGGTGCGACACCATCCTGGCGGCCGCCGCCCGTTCGGGAAGGAAGGTGGCCATGGTGACGGCCAAGGAAAAACTGCGCGACCTGTTGACCCGTGGACTGCAGGGAATTGCTTTTTCGTCGGAGCGGGCCGGCGAGCAGATCCGGAATCTTCCGGGTCTGGAGGGTCTGGCGGCGACCGTCCGGGAGGGCAGTCCCGACATCTACAGCGCCGAGGCCAGCCTGTTCGTCTTGCGCGCCGGCGTGTCCCTGTTGGAGAGCGGCCAGTCGGACTTCCTCTATCTGTCGCTGACCGACTACGTGCAGCACCGCCATGCACCGTCGGCTCCCGAGGCGCTGGACTTCTATGAAGCCATCGACCACCAGTTGGGCCGCCTGCTGGAGTTGGGCGCCACCGTCGGAGCCACGGCGGATCATGGAATGAATGCCAAGACCAAGCCCGACGGCCGGCCCAACGTGATCTACCTGGAGAGCGAGCTCCGGGAGCAGTTTGGCGGGGGTGTGACGGTGATCTGCCCCATCACCGATCCCTACGTGGTGCACCACGGTGCCTTGGGGTCGGCAGTGACCGTTCACTTGGCTGACGGAGTATCCGAGAAGGACGTGGTCCAATGGCTGTCTCGACGTGAGGGTGTGACCGAGGTGTGCAGGCGACCCGAGGCAGCCACGCGTCTGGAGCTCCCGCCGGACCGCATCGGGGACCTGATGGTGTTTTCGGATCGGGATGTCGTGATGGGCCGCACGCCCGAGTATCACGACCTGCGCCCTCTGAGGGGCGACCTGAGGTCCCACGGCGGCCGTTTCGAGGAAACGGTGCCCCTGCTGCTTTCCGAGCCCGGTACGCGGGCGGGAGCAGCCAGGGACCCGAGAAATTTCGACCTGTTTGCCTATCTTTGCGAGGGAGGTTCCCAATGACGCTCAGCCGGTCCCGCGAGGAAGCTCTGGATCTGCCAGGCTATCTGGCCGGACAGCCGCTTCGGACCCACGGCACCCTGGATGTCTTCAATCCCTATTCGGGCGAGTTGGTGGGCGCTGTCGCCACGGCCGGCCGGAATCACCTCGACCGGGCCTGCGAGGAGGCGCTGGCCTGGAAGGGGGCTCTGACCCGCTACCAGCGCCATGAAATTCTGCTGAACGCCCGTTCCGCCCTGCAGCGGCGGGCCGAGGAATTCGCCCTGCTGGTGACGCGAGAGTCCGGGTTGTGTCTGCGAGACACCTCCTACGAGGTGGGAAGGGCGCTGGACGTGCTGCAATGCGCTGCGGTCGAGGCTCTCAAGGACGAAGGCCAGGTGTTTTCGGGAGATGTCTCGACTCACGGCAAGTCCCGGAAAATCTTCACACTGCGGGAGCCGGTTCCCTTGGTGGGGGCTATCGCGCCTTTCAATCATCCCCTGAACCAGGTCGTGCACAAGATCGCTCCCGCCGTGGCTGCCGGAGCCCCCCTGATTCTGAAACCGTCGGAGAAGACCCCTCTGGCGGCCATCCGATTTGCGGAATTGCTCTACCAGGCCGGGCTTCCCGGGCCGATGCTGAGTGTGCTGCTGGGTTCCGTCGAGGAATTCGCCGAGCCTCTGGTCAAGCATGACCGCATCGAGGCGGTCACCTTTACCGGGAGTGGAGCAGTCGGCCGCCGCCTGGCTGCCATCGCCGGCTACAAGAAGTTGTGCCTGGAGCTCGGAGGCAACTCGCCCCTGTTGATCCTGCAGGACGCCGATCTCGAGCTGGCCGCCGGCCTGGCGGCCGAGGGGTGCTTTCGCAATTCCGGTCAACGCTGCACTGCCGTCAAGCGGCTGCTGGTTCACGAAGGGGTGCTGGAGCCCTTCACCCGGCTGCTTGTCGAGAAAACCGGCGAATACACCTCGGGCGACCCCGAGCAGTGGACCACCCGTGTGGGGACCGTGATCGATGAGACAGCCGCGGCCGGGCTCGAGCGGCGGGTGGAGGAAGCGGTAGCGGCAGGTGCCAGAATCCTCTGCGGCGGGCGGCGGAAAGGGGCTCTCCTGGAACCCACCGTAGTGGCGGACGTCCCCAGAACCTGCGAGATGGTGGTCAACGAGTCCTTCGGGCCGCTGGCTCCCATCCTGGCCGTCCGCGATCTGGAAGACGGGATCGCCCTGGCCAACGCCACTGCTTACGGGCTTTCCTCCGGGGTGGTGACCCGGGATATCCAGGCAGCTATACGGGCTGTCAAGGGAATCCGCACCGGGACGGTCAACATCAACCAGGTTCCGGGCTACCGAATCGAGTCCACCCCATTCGGCGGCGTCAAGGATTCGGGGCTGGGAATCAAGGAAGGCGTCATCGAGGCCATGAAGTTCATGTCCACGGTCAAGACCTTCTCACTGCCCTGGTAGTTGCAGGGGGGAGACGATGGAAGAGGCGCGCGCGGCAGTGTTCACCGGACCGGGAGAGCCCCTCCGCCTGGAGAGCTTTCCATTGCCCCGGCCTGAATCTTCTCAACTGCTGGTCCGGGTAAGCTGCAGCTCAATCTGCGGCAGCGACCTCCACACCTATCAAGGTCGCCGCCAGACTCCCACACCCTCCATCCTGGGCCACGAAATCCTGGGTAAAGTCATCGAGGCAGGCCCGGGGCCGCCGGTGCGTACTCTGGACGGCAGGGCGGTGACAGTGGGCGATCGCATCTCCTGGTCGATTGCGGCCAGTTGCGGCCAGTGTTTCTTCTGCCGGCGTTCCCTTACGCAGAAGTGCGAACGGCTTTTCAAGTATGGACACGAGAGCCTTCGACCTGAACACCTCTTCAACGGGGGACTGGCGGAGGTGTGCCATCTGATTGCCGGCACCCCGGTGGTTTCGGTTCCGGAGGGTTTGCCCGACGAGGTGGCTTGCCCGGCCAACTGCGCCACGGCCACGGTCATGGCTGCCATGCGGGCCGGCGGAGGCTGTCGGGGCGAGATCGTGCTCATCCAGGGTGCCGGCATGCTGGGTCTGACCGCCTGCGCTCTGGCCCGGTCCCGAGGCGCCAGTCGGATTATTGTCTGTGACGTCGACGAAGCCAGACTGAAGCAGGCTGAACGCTTTGGCGCCAGCCACTGCGTAGCGGTCGGAGAGGGGCACGAAGTGCTGGCCCGAACGGTAAAGGAGATCAGCCGGGGACGCGGGGTGGACCTGGCGCTGGAACTGTCGGGGGCTGCCAGCGCCATGGCGGCGGCAGTGCCTCTACTGAGGACCGGCGGGCGCTATGTGTTGGTCGGGGCCGTGTTTCCCAGCAGTCCTCTTTCCCTGGATCCGGAACGGGTGGTGCGCGGATGGCTGCAGATCCGGGGTGTTCACAACTATGCCCCGGAAGACCTGTCGGCCGCGGTAGCCTTCCTCGAGCAGCACCACACCCGGTTCCCCTTTTCCGAGCTTCTCACCCGGACATACCCGCTTACCGAGGTCAGCCAGGCTTTTCGTTACGCCGTGGACAGTCGGGCCCTTCGCGTCGGCATTCGGCCCTGAAAGGGTGCTACACGGTCTTGGGAGGAATATAGCCTGGGGGGAGAGATGCGCCCGGCCCAAAGAAATAGTCTTCGGTGTGCCTTTCGATCATCTCGTTGGCCTCCTGAGTTCCCAGGGTGAGGCGGTACTCGTTGATGACCATCTTGAGATGTTCGCGGTACATGGCCCAGGCTTCCTGGGAAACGTTCTGGTAGATCCGTTCTCCCAGTTCTCCGCTGAAGGGTGGGTGGTCCAGGCCGGGTAGTTCGCGCTTCAGCTTCACACACTGCACCAATCGTTCTGCCATGGGATCGTCTCCTCTCAGTTGGCAGCGGGCTGAATTACCGCGGCCGCCGGGGCATTATAGCACCCCGGGCAAGGCGCGATTCTGGGCGGGAACGGCTGGCCATCCTGCAGGAATGAAGTCGCCGAACGCCTTCCGCAAGGGTCGTCGGCCGCGGGTCCAACCGGGGTACTTCATATTCGTGAAGAGTGGAGAGTGAAGAGTGGAGGGTGGTCAGCGGGGGGTTCGGGAGTAGGCAAGCACCTGATGGCTTGGTTGCGCTGATTAGAGGGACTGCGCCGAGATCGAAATGATGCTAAAGGTGTCGATCCAATAACTATCCACTATTCACTTCTCAGATCGGCGCGCCGCCGACCCCGACGAAGAAACGGATCATTCGAGTTGAAACAGGAATGTTTCAGGCTCGACCGTCGGGACACTTGACAGGGCCATTCGGCCCAAATAGCTTGAGGGCATCCCCAATCGGAGGTCACGAGGTGGACGCCGGGACTCAGGAGGAACTAGGCAGGCTCCTGCGGGGAGAGGTGTCGGCCGGGGTCCCTCTGCGGGA
Source organism: Candidatus Versatilivorator vitaminiformans (assembly GCA_027493295.1). Lineage (GTDB taxonomy): Bacteria > Acidobacteriota > Terriglobia > Versatilivoradales > Versatilivoraceae > Versatilivorator > Versatilivorator vitaminiformans. The sequence continues at coordinate 8,952 of JAPVWS010000409.1, forward strand.
ACGCACCACCTACCGCATCGGCGGGGAGGCCCGCCTGCTGGCCTGTCCCGCCGACCTGGAGGACCTGCGCCGTCTGAACGCCTACCTGGTGGAAAGGAACCTGCCTAGTTTCGTCCTGGGCGGCGGCGCCAACCTGCTGGTCAGCGATCGGGGCTTTTCGGGGGTGGCCGTGCATCTCGGCCGGTTCAACCGGCTCTCCCTTCAGCAGGGAAGTGTTAGGGCAGGCGCCGGTCTGGTTTTGGACGAGTTCATCAAGACGTGCCTGAGAAGGGGTTTGGCGGGTCTGGAGTGTCTTTCGGGAATTCCGGGGTCTCTGGGCGGCGCCCTGAGAATGAACGCGGGCGCCTTCGGTGCCGAAATTTCCGACCACCTGGTCGAGGTTGAGTGCCTGGATGGACAGGGCCGTTTCAAGGTGCTGAAAAAGGATGAAGTGAAATTCTCCTACCGCGAAGCTCTTCGTATTCGGGAAACCTACATTACCGGCGCCACCTTCCGCTTTCCCCCGGGTTGCAAGGAATCGCTCTTTCTCATTCGCGAGGATATCCTGGCTCGGAGGAGACAGCGCCAGCCCTGGCAGTATGCGACTGCCGGCAGCGTGTTCAAGCGACCTCCGGGGCACTATGCCGGAAAGCTCATCGAGGATGCGGGTCTTAAGGGAAAAGTGCTCGGTCGGGCGCAGATCTCGCCCAAGCATGCTGGAATCGTGATCAACCTGGGAGGCGCCAGGGCTTCCGACGTGCTGGGGCTGATTCGGCTGGCCCGGGAGGAGGTATTCAGGCGGTATGGGGTCGAGTTGGAACTGGAGCAGGAATTGATCGGATTCGAGGGGGTGGAGTTGGATTAGAGTGGAGAGTGGAGAGAGAAGAGCGGTTAACGGGGGATTTCGGGAACAGGCAAGCGCCAGATGGCTTGGTTGCACTTATTGAACGAATGCGCCGAGACAGACAAGATGCTTAACGTGGGGATCAGATAACTATCCACTCTTCACTCTCCACTATTCACTTTTCACCTGGCCGCTCCGCCGTTTCATGGGAGGGGTCCCTGAAACAGGAGTGCCTCAGGTAAGAGTTAGCTCACAAGGGCTGCCGGCCGGCGAATCCGGAATTGAGGTCGTGCCACCAGGCAACTTCCTTTTCGTCGAGCTTCCAGCAGAGGTAAACCACACGGCCATCGCGTTTGTGGGGAAAATCGCAGAGGCCGGCATCGAAGTCCTTGACCAGAACTCCCAGTTCCTCGATATTGTGGACGCTCTCCTGGAAGCTCTCCAGGATCTGGATATAAGCGGGACCCTGAGGGGTGCCCCAGTCGCGCACATGGCCTTCCCGAGCCCCTTCCACGGCCGCCTTCATGGCAACCAATCGCCGTTTATCGGTTTGTACCCGGCTCAACAATTGTCTGAGCCGAGGAAGCAGGGCGTTGGCCTCGGCAACTGAGAAGAGTTTTTCCATTCCTGGTCTCGACCGCCTTCGGAGTTCAAGAATCAATCGGCCTGCCAGAGGTAACACACCCCTTCGGCCTCTGTCAATGCCGGCCGGGATCGATTGAGGGCCATCCCGATTCGCATCCCCTGTCTTAGGGGCAACCCTTGTAGTTGTCAGGTTGTGCACGGTTGTCCCAACCATCCTGTTGTTGGGCGTCCACCAGGGACACCCCGACCTTCCGGATCATTTACATTTGAGGTGGCTTGCCCTAAGATAGGCGGCCACGTCCGTCCCTGGTAGCGTTGCAAGGCCCCGTTGCCGGATGCACCCTTCTCCGTGCCCACAGGAGCTCCTGTCGATGAGATCTGCCTGTCCCGTCCAGATCAGCGGTGTCGGCTGTCATGTGCCCGAGCGGCTCCTCACCAACCAGGACCTGGAAAAGATGGTGGACACCTCGGACGAGTGGATTCTCCAAAGGACCGGGATTGCCACCCGCCACATTCTTGACCCCGGCAAGGCCACTTCCGACATGGCCGTGGAAGCGATCAAGGCCCTTTGCCGTTCCACGGGGATGGAACCCCAGGAAATCGAAGTGTTGATCGTCGCCACCGTGACTCCGGACATGTACTTTCCGGCTACTGCCTGCCTGGTGCAGGACAAGCTCGGGATTTCACGGACCTGGGGGTTCGATCTCTCGGCGGCTTGCTGTGGTTTCGTCTATGCGGTCTCTGCCGGGGTGGCCTTTGTCGCTTCCGGAATGCACCGCCGGGTGGTGGTGGTCGGCGCCGATTCCATGTCCCGCATCATTGACTACCAGGATCGCAACACCTGTGTGCTGTTCGGGGATGGAGCCGGCGCGGTCCTGCTGGAACCGGCGGTCCAGGAGGAGAATTCCTTCGTCGATGCACACCATGAGATCGACGGATCGGGCGGGCCCAGTCTGTGCATGCCGGCCGGAGGGAGCTTGATGCCCCCCAGTTGCGAGACTGTCAAGCAGCGCTTGCACTACGTCAAGCAGGAGGGCCAGCCGGTCTTCAAGTTCGCCACTCGAAAGATGGAGGAAGCCAGCCGGATCGTGCTGGAACGAAACCATCTTTCGCCCGACGATCTCCGACTTCTCATTCCGCATCAAGCCAACGCCCGGATTATTCGGGGAACGGCCGAGCGGCTCGGATTGCGTGAGGATCAGGTGATTCTGAATCTCCACAAGTACGGAAACACCACCGCGGCCACCATTCCCCTGGCTATCAGGGACGCCCTTTCCGACAACAGGCTGGTCAAGGGGGACGTGGTCCTGCTGGCCTCGGTGGGTGCGGGATTCACGGTCGGCACGGCGCTGCTTCGCTGGGCTTACTGAAGGCCGGAAACCGACCCGGCTGCGGTTGACGCACGATTCCGATCTCATTATGATTACCGGACGATTTCGAGCAGAATCGCCGGCGCCCATTGCCCGGCTCTTGAAAGGGGCCGTCTGCGCATCACCCTGGTTGCCTATCCCAAGGAGGAGATCCGTATGGTTTACGAATGGAAGTTCAATCCGAGGCCTTATTCCGATGAGGAAGCCAAAGATCTGTTGAAGGATGTGGTCTCAGCCGAAACGAGCGACTGGCACTACAACACCCATCACAAGGGCTATGTCACTTTCCTGAACAACATCGAGAAGGAGCTGGAGACGGCGGACCGGGCCAAGGCAAACGGCAACTACAGCCAGGTCGGAGAGTTGAAGCGCCGTTTTACCTGGAACCACGCGGGAGCTCTGCTCCATGATGTGTACTGGGAAGTCATGGGTGGAGACGGCGACGCCTCCAAGGCTCCCGAACTCTCCAAGGCGCTGACCGCCGAGTTCGGTTCGGTAGACAACTGGAAGGCCGATTTCAAAGCGGCGGCCTTTGCCGCAAAGCTCAGCGGTTGGGGATTGCTGGTCTACGATGCCCTCTATTCGCAACGGCTGATCAATGTCCTGGTCGACGAGCATCAGTACGGGGCCATCTGGGGAGGAATCCCCTTGATTTCCTGTGACGTGTTCGAGCACGCCTACTACCACAAGGACGGACCCGGACGTGTCAAGTACATCGACAATTTCATCGCCAACCTCAATTGGGAAAGGATCGAGAGCCGATACAAGAAGCATGTGGCAGGGTAGTCGTTGAAACCTTCCGGGGGGGTGTGTCCGGAAAGCCTGCAAGACCTGCTCCCCCAATCCTCACCCTGGTCCCACCTCGTTCCTGTATCCCTCGCCGCTATCAGCGATCTCATTGCAAGGGTTCTGATTGGGGAATCCGATAAGCCCTCGCCGTAGGGGATGTTCCTGATCCGATTGCGCTGGTAATGCACCGCGCATTTGCTATAATCCCCATCCAAATTTTCAATCTGTCGGAGTTTGATTAATGGAAGACAAAGATCAAGTGGATGTCGGTAGCGAAGTCGTGGACGAGGAAGAAGAGGAAGATTTCGCCACGCTTCTTGCCAAATACGAACAATCCCGCCCGCCGCTGAAACCGGGACAGGTGGTCGAAGGCAAGATCGTAGGGATCTACGACAACGAACTACTGGTGGACGCGGGCGGCCGGTCCGAAGCCACCCTGATGAAGGATGAGATCAAGGGACCCGATGGGAAATTGCTGTTCGGAATGGGCGATTCCATTTCCGTCATGCTGGAGGGTTCGGCCGATTCCGACATCCAGCTCAGGGTTTCCTACAGAAAGGCGCTGAGGGCCAAGCAACTGGCGGCCTTGCAGGAATCCATCGACAGCGGCAAGAACCTGGAAGGCAGGGTTGTGGAGGTTGTCAAGGGCGGATTGTTGGCGGACGTGGGGATGCGCGGCTTTATTCCGGCATCCCAGGTCGACGAGTCCTATGTCGAGGATCTCAAGCCCTACCTGGGACAGACGCTGACCCTCAAGGTCATGCAGCATGACCTGCCCAACGGCAAGCTGATCCTGTCGCGGCGGGCACTGCTCAACGAAGCCAGGGCCAAGAAGCGGAAGGAGACCCTGGCTACCCTGGCCGTCGGCCAGCGTCTGCCGGGCATCATTCGAAGAATCCTCGATTACGGAGCCTTCGTGGACATCGGCGGCGTCGAAGGGCTGCTTCATATCTCCGAAATGTCCTGGAGGCGAATCAAGCATCCTTCCCAACTCTTCAAGGTCGGAGACCACATCGAAGTAGCGGTTCTCAAATACGATCAGGAGAGGTGCCGGATCTCGCTGGGCTTCCGCAAAGCCGAGGACGACCCCTGGCGCGATGCTGCTGCACTTTTCCCGGAAGGCACCATCATTACCGGAACCGTGAAGAAACTGGAGCATTTTGGCGCGTTCGTTGAGCTCGAAACAGGGATCCAGGGGTTGCTGCCGATCTCCGAGATTTCCTGGACCCGCCGGTTGTCCCACGCCGACCAGGTCCTGAAGGTCAACGACATCATCGACGCCATGGTGACCAAGCTGGACCCTTCCAATCGGAAGATGTCCATGAGCCTGAAGCAGGTAACCGAGCATCCCTGGGAGGCTTTTGCCCGCAGCACTGACGTGGATGCCGTTCTCCAGGGCATTGTGACCCGTACGGCCGACTTCGGATTGTTTGTGGAAGTGGCCGAGGGAGTTGAAGGCCTGGTGCACGTTTCCGAGCTTCCCGAAACACCCGGGCGGGCCTCCGTGTCCAACTACCAGCCCGGGGAAGAAATCGTGGTGAAGATGCTGGGCATGGACCTCGACAACCGCCGGATTTCACTCAGCGCCAAAGCAGTCAGCGACGAGGAAGCCAGGACTGACATTCAGGAATACCTGGAGAACGCCTCGGATTCCCAGGCGACCGGACAGGCGCTCGGCGAAAGCTTTCCCGAGGAACTCCAGCAGGAATCGCGAAAGGCCGAGTAGCTCCGTAGCCGGGCGCTCGGTCGCCGGATTGTCCTCACTCGAATCCCACACTTTCCCCCTGAATCACCCGGGCTGCCGTCGAGGCAGCCTATCGTACCAATATCCGGCCGCTCCCTTGCCGACATGAGCCGGGGACCCACCGGTCGCATGCCCGATCGGCGGATCCACACGCATTGCAATGGTTGAGCTCCGGATCCTGGAGAGGAGTTCCCCAGTGAGATCGATCTTTGACGGGCACCTGGATCTGGCCCTGTTCGCCTTGGCCCACAACCGGGACATGACCGAGCCCGCGGCGGTCAGCAACCGGCGCGAGCGGGGAATGAACGATGCCTTGGAACGGTGCCGGGGCGCCGTCAGCCTGCCGGATATGAGACGGGGAAGGATAGCGGTTTGCCAGTCATCCCTGGCGGCCCGCGTAAATCGCAAGACCCAGCCGGTCAGCCGCCTCGATCTGGACTTCGGCACCCAGGCCATGGCCTACGCCAACGCCCAGGGCCAGTTGGCCTACTACCGGGTGCTGGAAGAGACGGGACACGCCGCACTGATACGCACTGAGAAGGATCTGGATCGGCAGTGGGAGCGATGGGAGCGGAACCCGAATGCCGACCCTCCGGTGGGGATCATTGTCTCTATGGAATGTGCCGATCCCATCCTGGGACCGGATCAGTTGGAGGCGTGGTGGGAGGAGGGCCTGCGCAGCGTCTCGCTTACCCACTTCGGCTACGGCCAGTACGCGGCGGGCACCGGCGTCGAGGGGCCCCTCACCCCGCGAGGCCGGCAACTACTGTGCCGACTGGCCGAAGTCGGAATGACCCTGGACGTTTCCCACCTGGCTGAGGAGAGTTTCTACAACGCCCTGGACCATTTCCCCGGACCGGTGATCGCCAGCCACAACAATTGCCGGGCTCTGGTGCCCGGGGACCGGCAGCTTTCCGATCGGCAGATCCGCCTGCTGTTGGACCGTTCCGCGGTGATCGGCTCGGTTCTGGACGCCTGGATGCTGGTTCCCGGTTGGGTTCACGGCAAGTCTTCGCCGGAGAATGTCACCCTGTCGGCTGTTGCCGACCACATCGACCATGTCTGCCAGTTGGCGGGAAACAGTCTCCACTCCGCCATCGGAAGCGACGTCGGAGGACTCAACCACATGCCTTCCGATTTTCACACCATCGCCGATCTGCAAAAGCTGGAGCCCATTCTGCTGGAACGTGGATATTCCGAAGCCGACCTGGACAACATCTTCCACGCCAACTGGCTCCGGCACTTTCGCCGCTGGCTTCCGGAGTCCTGATTCTCTTACCTGAACTCAACCCGACCGTTGGTGGAACTATTCGTAATGGGTCCATAGCCGTAGGACCTTTACCGATCGTTCTTCCACGAGGACCTGGTAAACCAGCCGATGTCGGATGTTAATCCGTCGGGAATATGCGCCGGCCAGGTCCCCCACCAGCTTTTCATAGGGCGGCGGCTTCTGAAAGGGGTCGTCCCGAATGATGTCGAGTAGTTCCTGGGCTTTTTCCTTTAATCCGGAAGCAGCCAGTTTTTTCGCGTCTTTCCTGGCCTGCCGGGTGAAATAAAGCTCCCAGGTCACCAGTCCAGTTCCTTTTCGCAATTGTCGAGACTGGATTCCATTCCTTCTCGTATGGACTCGCGCATTCCCGGGATCGAAAGCAGATAGAGCGTTTCGTTGATTGCATTCCAGTCTTCTTCGGCAATGAGGACCGCATTGCCGCGTCTTCCCGTGATCACAACCGGGCTATGGGATTGGGCCGCCTCATCAATCAATTTGTAGAGTTTGGAACGAGCTTCCGTCGCATTCAATGTAGTCACGGGGCACCTCCGAGAGTGTTAGCGTACGTCATAGCGTACGCCAGGTCAAGCGATCTTCCGTTTTGCCTGCCGTTTCATTTTCTGACTGCCTCGGCTGATTTCTTTGTATTTCCTTCGACCAACGAAACCTTCGGCAATGTGGTTCTGGAAGCGATGGCCTCGGGGCTGCCGGTCATTGTCACCGACCGCATGGGGCCCAGGGAATTGGTAGCGGACGGTGTAACCGGGTTCGTCACCCGGACCCCGGCCGAGTTTGCAGAGAGAGTGGACTGGTTGGCATCCCACCCCCGGGAGAGGGCCGTCATGGCGGTCAAGGCGAGGCGGGTGGCCCTCGGCCGCAATTGGCAGGCTGTGTTTGACAGGTTGATCCAGGATTATCGAGAGCTGGTCTCCAACTGCCGCGCGCCTGACATCCGCCAACCCCTGTGCCTGGCGGCGATGAAAACAGGGGAGGCACAATGAGGCTTACCTTGCCATCCGTTCGATGCCGATGTGGGTCCTACCGGTTCGGAACACCCGTGCGCCGGCCAACCTGGAGCGGTGCAGCAGATCCTCGAGTTCCGTTCGGGTGTAGGCGGCGTGTAGGGAATCCCGGTAGAGCTGTCTCATCAGCCCTGCAAAGTGGCGCCCAAACCAGCCGGCATGGAGGGGGAATTCGAGGCGGGACGGTCTTCTCAGGTCTCGCAGCAGGAGGGCGCCCCCGGGTTTGATCACCCGGGAGATTTCGTTGAAAAGCGCCAGGGGGTCGGGCAGGTGGTGCAGCAGGGAATTGCAGAGGACCAGGTCGAAGCTCCGCTTGGGAAAGGGCAGTGATTTGGCGTCGCCCAGCCGGAAGTCGAGCCGGTCCGCCACTCCGGCTTCCTTGGCGGCGTCGCGGGCCTTCTGCAGCATGGGTTCCGAGAGGTCCACACCGGTCAAGCGCAGCCCGGGGCTTTTCGCGGCCAGCATAATGGGGATGAGTCCCGGTCCCGTGCCGATATCCAGGGCACTGCCCGCGGCAACTCCCAGCCTCATTGCGTGGTCGACGAAGGTCCGGTCAATTCGTTCCAGCCAGGCTTGAGCGGCCGAAGCCGTGTAAGCCTCGACTCCATCCCGGTCGTCCATGACTTCCGGCTCGGGGATTCTCTCCAGATGGAACCAGGACTGAAATGGCATGTCGTAAGCTGCCCGCGGCCGCAGGAATGTGTCGCTCAATAGCCGAGCGCCCTCAGGTCTTCCTCGGAAAGCCCGAAATAGTGGCCGATTTCGTGTTTCAGGGTCTTCTCGATCTGACGGCGCAGGTCGGCGTCTCCGTAACTGACCGCTTCGATGTTCTTCTGGTAGAGATAAACCTGCTGGGGAAAAGAGGCGCCGGCAAAGACGGATTGACGGGTCTTGGGAATACCGCGGAACAGGCCCAGCAGCAGTCCGGGGAATTGCCGCTGCAAATCCGGCTCTGGGTAGTCCTGGACGATGACGGCGAGATTGTCCAGACGGGTCTTGAAGAACTGGGGCAGGCCTTCCAGGACCTCATCCACGAGTTGCGAGAACCGGACCGCGTCCATGCATTCTCCTCAATCCGGCGGACGGATCTCCTTACTGACGCGGAAGGTCGTCACTTGCCGGATTTCTCGTTTTCTTGCAGGAGCTGATCGAGGCGTTTCTTCAACCGCTCCAGCTCCGAACGCATCTGGGGAAGGCGGGGGAGGAGAGCCAGAATACGCTTGAACTCCCTCAGGGGACGGGCGGGCGTTCCCCAATAGACCTGGTTGCCCGGCAGAATCTTTCCGGGCAGAACCCCGGCCTGTCCGCCGATGACGGCGCCCTTTTTGACCCGAATGTGCTCACCGAACCCGGCCTGTCCGGCGATGACCACCTGGTCTTCAATGACGGCGCTGCCGGAGATGCCTGTCTGAGAGGCAATGATCACCGCCGAGCCGATCTGGGTGTTGTGGGCGATCTGGACCAGGTTGTCGATCTTGCTTCCCCGGCCGATCCGGGTCATGCCCAGCGAGCCGCGATCCACGGTGGTATTGGCTCCGATTTCCACGTCGTCCTCGATCACGATCCCGCCAGCTTGCGGAAACTTGATATGGGAGGCTCCGTCGAACACGTAGCCGAATCCGTCGGACCCCAACACCACACCGGCGTGCAGTGTCACCCGGCAACCCAGCTCCGTGCCGGGATAGAGAACCACCCGGGGATGGAGTATGGTGTCGCTGCCGATTCGGCAACGTTCGCCCACCACCACGCCCGCCTGCAGTATGC
>JAPVWS010000041.1 GCA_027493295.1 Candidatus Versatilivorator vitaminiformans
GTGCTGCCGCCCGCGCTCACCAGAGCGCTTTCGATTCGGTATTCTCTCAGGAGGCTCACCACCCGGTCCACCGCATACCCCTTGGCAATGCCTCCCAGGTCGAGAGCCATGCCGTCCCGGCTGAACCGGACGGTACGCCGATCGGGATCGAGGCTGAGCTTGCGGTAACCCACCCTCTGCAGTGCCCTGCGAAGCTCGGTCTCGGGCGGCAGGCGACCCTGGCCTCCGAAGAATCCCCAAGCCCTCATCAACGGCTGCACGGTAACGTCGAAGGCTCCCTGGGATTGCCGGCTGAACGCCAGGCACCTTTGCAGGAAGTCAAACAGCTCCGGTTCCACCAGGACCGGTTCCCGACCTGCCCGCCGGTTGATGAACGAGACGGCGCTGTTCCGCTTGTAGACACTCATCAGCCGGTCGATGCGGTCCACCTCATCGAAGGCGCTCTCCGCCACCAGCGGCAAGTCCTCCCGGCCGGCTCCGTAGAGCTGAATCCTGTAAGTGGTGCCCATGGAGACATGGCTGCCGCGGTAGTGGGCCACCGCCGGAACCGAACCGGGGACACCGAGGCTGCACAATAGGGTCGGTGCCCCCACCAGGAACACCAGTATCTGTACCAGGCCCCTCATCTCCATCGCAGGACACTATACTCTTTGGGTGATCAGCTCTTGTTCCGGCTCTCCGGGATGAAGCTCCGGCCAGGTCACCCTCTCCTTGCGGTCCATGGCCCGATTGGCATAAATCACCGCCCGGGAGTCGGCGGCGCCCACGTCCAGATCCGCCAGCGGCTTCTTGCCCTGGCGAATGCATTCGAAGAAATGCTCATCCTCGGCTTGAATGGGATTGCGCTCGCGCTCAACCTCGATCACGCCCAGCTCAACCAGCCAGCGGCGGGCATGCTCGACTTCGCGAGCCACGAATCCCTGGGATTCGGCAGGAGGCTCCGACTGAATGGGAACCCCTTTGGCCTTCTGAAGGATGGTGGCTCCCGCCATCCAGTCCAACTCCTTCGGAATACTGGAGGACCCTTCGGCGGCAGGGGCTCCCCGGGCCAGTTTCTGAGGATAGAAGGTGGCTCTGGGATCGTTGCGTCCCAGTGTAATTTCTATGGTCCCCCGATCTCCCAAGATGGTTTCCGAGAATTCCAGGTGCCGGTTATGGCCGATGGCGCTGAAGAGGAACTTTTGTCCCCGGGGATACTGGTAAATCACGGCCACGTTGTCGTAGATCTCGCGGCCATCCTTCCAGTAGTCGTTGCCGCCGACCCCGGTGACGCTGACCGGCTCCGACTCGAAGGCCCAATTGGCGACGTCCGCCATGTGTGACCCCAGTTCCGCCATCAGGCCTCCCGAGTACTCCCGGTACATCCTCCAGTTGATGCTTCGTTCCAGCCCGGGATCGGGAACGGGGCGGCGCCAACTGGTATTTCGGTGCCACTGGGCCCGGATGGTCATCACCCGGCCCAGCACCCCGGTGTGAATCATGCGCATGGCATTGCGATAGACGCCGCTGTAGCGCCGCTGAAGCCCTACCTGCAAAACCAGTTCGGGGTGGCGGCGTTTGGCCTCGTAGACCTTCGGAATCTCCTCCTCCTCTTTCATCAGGCACTTCTCGACGAAGACGTGCTTTCCGGCGCTCAAGGCCTCCAGCAGCATGGGAACGTGCAGATGGTAGGGGGTGGTGATGAAAACCGCCTCGACGTCCTTGCGCTCCAGCACGCGCCGGTAGTCGCCCGCCTCGATATCGGGCCGACCGCCGATCTCCTGGACCCCCTTGGCCAGGTTGGGTGGGTAGGTGTCGCACAGGACGGCGCACCTCCCGGACTTCAGGGTGCTCAGGTTCCTCAAGTGGTTTCTCCCCTGAGAGCCGGTGCCGATCAGAGCGTAAACCACGGGCGAATCCAGGTTCCGGGCTGAAATAAACGCAGGAGCCGCGGTCTGAGAGGCCGTTGCGGCCGCGGCCGCCATTGAGTTCTTCAGAAAGCGGCGGCGGTCGATGGACGAATGATGCCGGCGGTCAGACATTCAATTCCCCCTTGAGCTTTTTGCAAAATTCGCATCGGGGCAGCTCATTTTGCCGGAAATCGTATTGTTGTGCCTTTTTCAATTCCGGGTGCGACCTGGTGAGCAATGCGGGTTCGCCACAATAGTCACAAAACGAATTTATTGACATCACACGAAGCCCGCATGCCTTGGTCGCCTCTCATCGTTCTGCTCTTTTTGTGCCTTTTGTGGCCATTTCCGGCAAGGGTCCCGCTGCCGAATTTTGCAAACGCCTTCCTCTTGAATCCTGGTCCGGCGTGACGAGCCGATCGACGAAACACAATCGCGACTTACCTGCGGCACGGGCAATCACAGTGTATTCCCTTTCACCCCGAAACCAAAGCATAGCCGCTATAATCACACGGTGACTTCACTGCAACAGACCTTCGATCGTTCGCTGGACATACTCTTCGAACTGATCCGAATTGAATCGGTCAATCCCACCCTGGTGTCTGGAGGGTCCGGAGAACAAGCCATCGCCGAACATCTTTGCGGCCTGCTGAAAAGCGAGGGAATCCGAAGCGAACTGCAGACGGTCGCCCCGGGGCGATTCAATGTGTTGGCCGAGGTGCAAGGATCGAGTCCCGGACCCAGAGTGCTCCTCAACGGACACCTGGACACGGTGAGCATCGCCGGGATGAAACAACCCCTGGTGCCGGTTCTCAAGGAGGGCAGGGTCTATGGCCGGGGGGCGCAGGACATGAAGGGCGGGCTGGCTGCTGCAGTTGCGGCACTGTTGGCGTTGTCCCGGCGCAGGGACGACTGGAAGGGAGAGGTCGTGCTGGCAGCGGTGGCCGACGAGGAGGACTTAAGCCTGGGAACCATCGGGTTTCTGGAGCATTGGCCGCAGGACAGACCCTTCGATTTCGCGCTGGTGCTGGAACCGACCGATCTTCAGGTGGCCACGGCCCACAAGGGGTTTGCCTGGGTTGAAGTCGCGACCTACGGGAAGGCAGCCCACGGCAGCCGGCCGGCCGACGGCGTGGATGCCATAGGCCTGATGGGTCAGGTTCTGGGCCATCTGGACCGACTGGACCAAGACCTGCAGCGCCATCCCCTTCACCGCCTGTTGGGATCGGGTTCGCTGCATGCCTCTATGATCCAGGGCGGACGCCAATGGAGCAGCTACCCCGACCGCTGCCGCTTGAAATACGAGCGAAGGACCGTCCCGCCCGAAACGCGGGAAACCGTCGAAACCGAATTTCGACAAATCCTTCAAACCTGCCACGATCAGGACCCCCGCTTCCGAGGGGAAGCCTCGCTGGTCTGCGCGCGAGAACCCTTTGAAGCAGACCCTGAACAGGCTGTCCTGCAGCAATTCTATCGCACGGCGCGATCCCAATGTCCCCGCCATGTTGGCTGGGGCAGCGTATCATTCTGGACCGACGCTGCCCTGTTGGCGGCTGCTTCCATCCCCACCCTGGTCTTCGGGCCTCGAGGGGCCGGGCTCCATTCCCTGGAAGAATACGTGGTGGCCGATGATCTCGGCGATTGCGCCGAGATCATCTATCGTTTCGTGGCCCAAGCCCGACCGGACTAGCGGTCGCGGTCCAGAATCATTCGGGGGATGGCCTGCAGTGCCTGCCGGTAGGGGGAGGGAGGAAAACATTCCATGGCTGCTTCAGCTCTCGCGGCGAACTCCTCTGCACGTTTCCGAGCTTTCTGCAGGACACGGTACCGTGTCACGATGGCAAGGATTTCCTCCTTGGAGACGGAGCGAAACGCCTTCTCCTGGAGGACCGTCTCGATCTTGCGCGACTCATCCCGGTCGCAGGTCTGAAGGGCGTACACCAACGGCAACGTCATTTTGCCCTCCTTCAGGTCGCTTCCCACCGGCTTGCCCAGAACCCGTTGGGACGAGCTCAGGTCGAGGATGTCGTCGGTGACCTGGAAGACCAGTCCCAGGCTCAGGCCATAGTCACCCAATGCCCGTTCCTGCTCATCGCTCACTCTACCCAGCAACCCTCCGATTCTGGCGCAGCCGGAAAACAGATGAGCTGTCTTGCGCCGGGCGATATCCAGCACCTGCTGCTCGCTGACCTTGGGACTTCCATCCAGGGAAAGCTGAATCAGTTCCCCCTCCACCATTCTTTGGGTCAAGTCGATCAGGATGTCCAGAATGCGAAAGTTACGTTCCTGCAGCGCCACGTAGAAGGACTGCATGTAGAGCCAATCGCCGACAAGCACCGTGACTTGATTACCCCATTTGTGGTTGGCGCTGGAGCGCCCCCGGCGAATCCTTGCCCCATCGATGATGTCGTCATGAACCAGAGTGGCTGTGTGAATGAACTCGACGACGGCAGCCAGCTTGATGGCTGAATGGTTGACCTGGCCGCAGAGCTTGGTGCAGAGCAGCAGCAGGCTGGGACGAATGCGCTTCCCGCCACCTTCCTGCAGATATTTGCCGATCTCCTCGATGGTGCCGACCGAAGAATGGCGCTGGCGCGCAAACTCCCCCTCGACCTGCCGCAATTCGTCTTTGACCAGTTGGAAAATCTCTCGAGGCTGCACTCAAACCCTTCCGGTAACTGATTTGGATAGGCCTTGATCGGACCGGGACCCGGGCACCGGGTGGAATAGCCGCTGATAGTTCTCCGTCGTACACCTGGCGACGGTATCCAGGCTGACCTGCTTGACCTCTGCCAAGACCTTGGCCGTTTCCACCACAAAAGCCGGTTCGCTGCGTCTTCCGCGGAAAGGAACCGGAGCCAGATAGGGAGCATCCGTCTCGATCAATAGCCGGTCCATGGGCACGGCCTGGGCCACCTGGCGAATGTCCTGGGCCTTGGGAAAGGTCAACAGTCCCGAAAACGAGATGTGAAATCCCATCTCCAGGCAGTTTCGGGCCATGGCCAGGCTGCCGCTGAAACAGTGCATCACACCCGCCGAACCGCCACTTGCGTAGTGCTCGCTCAGAATCTCCAGTGTCCGGGCTTCGGCCTCCCTGGTGTGAATCACGACCGGTAGACCCACCTCCCGAGCCAGAGCCAGTTGGCGGGAAAATACCTCCTCCTGCTCGTCTGCTGGGGAATTGTGATAGTGGAAGTCCAATCCGATTTCTCCCCACGCAACCAGTCTGCCAGACTGCGCCAGACGGACGAGATAGTCCAGACTCGGCTCCGAGGCCAGGCGCGCATCGTGCGGATGAATGCCCGCAGCCACATCCAGGGCATTCTCACGTTCTCCCAACTGAACTGCCTTCTCGGTTTTGACCGGATCCACCCCGTCCCCGATAACCAGCACGCGTTCTATCAATGCTGCACGGGCTCGATCCAGAACCGAGGGGAGGTCCGATTGAAACTCGGCTTCCGCCAGGTGGGCATGGGAGTCAATGAACATCAGCTTGGTGGCGATTTCCCGGCTCTTTCCCTGATCCGGTGTCGCGCCCATTCATAGAGAATGGGCGTAATCGACAGGAAAACGATCAGCAGGACCACCTTTTCCAGGTTGTCGCGAATCCAGGCCACCTGACCCAGGTAGTAGCCGGCCAGGACCATCGACACCACCCAAAAGATACCACCAAACACATTGAAGGCGGCAAAGCGAGGATAGGACATCTGCCCGATACCTGCCACAACCGGCGCAAAGGTTCGGGCGAAGGGCACGAAGCGGGCCAGAACGATCGCTTTTCCTCCGTGTTTTTCGTAGAACTCCCGTGCATAGTGGAGGTGCTTCCTGCGAAACCAGAAGCTGTCTTCCCTCTTGTAGAGAGCCACCCCGGTTCGGTGGCCGATGGCATAGCCCACAGCGTCACCGACGATGGCCATCACACTCAGCAGAACCATCAGAATGGTGACGTCGAAGTATCCTCTTGCAGCCACCAGGCCCGCCAGGAACAGCAGGGAGTCCCCCGGCAGGAAAAAACCGATAAACAAGCCGGTTTCGGCAAACACGATGGCCGCCAGCACCAGGTAACCACCCGACCGGATCAGGTCGGTCAACTTGTCCGGGTTGTAGAGACTTTCGAAAAACTCGAGTATCGCTTCCAAGAAACCTCTAGCCCTATTTCAGGCGAGCCCCGTTGGGAACTTCCTCCAGAAAGGTTGCCAACACCGGTCTGTCTTCCTCTCCTACCGACGCCGCCAGCAGCATTCCGTTGGATTCCAGTCCCCGCAGCTTGCGCGGCTGCAGGTTGGCCACCACTATGATCTTCTTACCAACCAGACTAGCGGCGGGATAGGCTTGGGCGATTCCAGCCACAATCTGACGGGTTTCCCGTCCCAGATCCACGCTCAGCCGAAGGAGGCGGTCGGCGCCCTTGACCTTTTCGGCCTCAACCACCTGGCCCACCCTCAGATCGACCTTGACAAAGTCTTCAATGGAAATGGTCTTGCCGTCGGCGGGTGACGAAGCCGAAGTGTTCGCGGAAGCCGGCCCCCGTGCGGCCTCTGTTCGGACCGGCGAAGGCTTTTTCTTGTCCCGACTGACAGCGGACTGCTTCTGCCCACCGCCGCCGGAGCCGAATAGCGAGTCCAGCACAGACTTCCTGTCCAGACGCGGGAAAACGGCCGTGATTTCACCCAACTTGTTTCCCGACAATCCCCGACTCCATTGCAACCGGTCCAGCCGTTGAAGGTTCAACGCTTCCCGTTGCCCCAACTGTTTCCAGACTTTGACGCAACTGGCAGGCAACACCGGAGCCAGCAGGACAGTGACAATCCGGACCACTTCGGCACAGGTATGGAGAATGGTCGCCAGGCGGGACCGCTGGGCCTCGTCTCCCGCCAGGGTCCAGGGAGCGCACACATTGATGTACTTGTTGGTGCGGGAAAGCAATTCCCAAACCGCCTCCAGGGCTCTGCTGAAGGCCAACCGGTCCATATGGCCCTGATAGGCCTCAATGGTGGCCAAGGCATGAGTCTTCAGTTCGTCCTCAAGCGACGAAGGCTCGGCAGAGGGGGGCGGAACGGTGTCGCCAAAATTCCTGGAGATCAGAGCCAAGGTGCGGGAGACCAGGTTGCCCAAATCGTTGGCAAGATCGCTGTTGGTCCTCTGAATCATGGCCTGGTAGGAAAAGTTGCCGTCAGCTCCAAAGGGGATCTCTCGCAGCAGAAAATACCGGACCGCATCCGAACCGAAATGATTGAGCAACAGATGGGGGTTGATGACGTTGCCGCGAGACTTGGACATCTTGGCTTCGTCTTTGAGCCACCAGCCGTGGGCATGGACACTTTCAGGAAGCGGGAGGCCGGCTGCCGACAGGAAGGCCGGCCAATAGACGGTGTGAAAGCGAATGATGTCCTTTCCCACCAATTGGACCTGGGCCGGCCAGTACTTGCGGAACTGGTCCTGCTCCTTGCTGTTCCCGAATCCGATTCCCGAGAGGTACCCCACCAGGGCGTCAAACCAGACGTAGATCACGTGATTGTCGGCGACGGGAACGGGAATGCCCCACTTGACCGAGGTCCGACTGACAGACAGGTCCTTGAGGCCATCGCTGACGAAGCGAATCACTTCGTTGCGACGAGAGGGCGGGTTGATGAACTCGGGGTGTTTTTCGTAGTGATCCAGAAGCTGCCTCTGAAAGGCTGACAGCTTGAAGAAATAGCTCTCCTCGGTGACGCGCTCGGTAGGGCGCTGGCAGACATCGCAGTCGGGAGCCGATTCCGCTTCGGGGGCAAAAAGGTTGCAGGGAATGCAGTACCAGCCGGAATACTCGCCCTTGTAAATAAAACCGTTGTCGAAGGCGCGCTGAAACACCTCGGTTGCCGCAGCGTAGTGGCTCTCGCTGGTGGTCCGAATGAAACGGTCGTAATCCACCCCGAACCGCGACCACAACTTTCGATAGGCTCCCGCGTTGCGATCGGCCAGCACCTCAGGCGACACCCCTTGGGTTGCGGCGGCTCGCTCGATGTTCTGGCCGTGCTCATCGGTGCCGGTGAGAAAGCACACGTCACAGCCTTGCATTCTCTTGTAGCGGCTCAAGCAATCGGCCACCAGGGTGGTATAGGTGTGTCCCAGATGCGGTCGGGCATTCACATAGTAGAGAGGGGTGGTGATGTAGAAGGTATCCATTGAAGTCGCGGGCCGCAGGCTGCTGACGCCCTTTCTAACCCATCTGTTTTCCCTGCTGCTTCAGGAACTCTTGAACCACCTGCCGCTGCACCTTCTTGAAGGGTACCTTGTGGCGATTGGCCAGGACCTTGCATTCCTCATACTCGGGAGAAAAACTGACGATTCTGCCGTCCATGCGGGCCACTTTGACAGACACCTTTCCCAGTGGACCTTCCACCGGCTCAACCGTTCTCTCCAACACCTGTCGATGGCATCGATGATAGCGAAGGCCCAGGGTGGTGGTTTCCTCGAACAGCACCTTGCAGACTCCATCCAGGAGCTCCGATGGAAGGATTACGGTCAGAAGGATTCCCGGACGGTTTTTTTTCATCTGGACCGGGCAGGTGAACACGTCATGCACTCCCAGTTCAAACAGCTTCCCTTGAACATATCCGATAATCTCGGGGCTCATGTCGTCGATGTTGGCTTCCAGAACCCACACCTTGGAATCCGAGGAAGCTGAATCGGCATCGACCCTACGGCCGCTCGACACTCTGAGCACGTTGGCCCCTTCCTTGTGATCCCGACTGCCGGCCCCGTACCCGATTCTCTCCACTCGAAAGCCCGGCAATTCCCCGAAACTCCGGCAAATGGTGGTCAGGATAGCCGCTCCCGTCGGCGTGACCAGTTCCCCTTCGATCCGGTTGGTGTAGACGGGAACGCCCTTGAGCAGCTCCGCCGTAGCCGGTGCGGGAACGGGCATGGTCCCGTGGGCGCAGTCTACCGTCCCCCAGCCCACGTTGAGCGCGGAGGCCAGGCACCGGGGCGCGCCCAGCCAGTGTAATCCGACAAAGGCCCCAACAATATCGACGATGGCATCCACGGCTCCCACTTCGTGAAAGTGAACCTTTTCCACGGTGGTGCCGTGCACCTTCGCCTCTGCTTCGGCAAGCCGGAGGAAGGATCGGCAGGCGTTGTCCTGAACCCAGGCAGCCAGAGTGCTGCTACGGATGATCTTCTCGATGGTCGAGTAGTGTCGGTGATGATGCTCTTCGCCGGTTACCACGTCGTATTTGGTCGCCAGCACCCCCGCCTTTTTGACGCGGTACGATTTGAGCTGGAAGTTCCTGACGTTCAGCTTTTCCAACTCGCCGGCGAGATGCTCCGGCGGGAGTCCCAGATCCACCAGCGCTCCCAGAATCATGTCACCGCTGATTCCCGAGAAGCAGTCGAAATAAAGCGTGTCACTACTTTGAATTCCCACCTGTCTTGCCTCCACGGACCTGCCCGGCGCCGTCGCGCTCCGAAATACGGCGACCCGTCTTCCGAGACAGAACACTAGGCCCGGATTCAGCCGTTTGTCAAGGTGAACCCTACCCGCTACGGTTCACCGATGAATCATCCTGTCGGGACGGCTCCAGGAGGGTCGGCTTCGACTCGGACGCGCCCGGAACCGAGTCCTGTTCCTACTGCATGAACTGGACAAAGACTTCGTTGGAAAACACCCGCCCTGTGGCGGTCAGCCTCAAACGGTCTCCTTCGATTTCGATCAGCCCCCCCTGGGCCAACTGGCTCAATTCCCTGCCGAAACGCTCTCGCAGGTCAAACCCGAATTTTCGGCGACAGCACCACAGATCCAGCCCGGCATTCAGCCGCAGACCCAGAAAGATCACCTCCTCCAGGTGCTGCCTGGGAGTGATCTCGGATCGAAAAGTCGTGGCAGGCTTTCCACCCTCCAGCAGCTCGACGTAACGGACGGGGTCTCGCTCATTGCCCCAGCGCTCCCCTGCCCAATAGGAATGGGCGCCACATCCGAAACCGATGAAGGGTTGATCGGTCCAGTACTTCAGATTGTGTCGCGACTGCCTGCCCGGCTTGCAGAAGTTCGAGATTTCATACTGCTCCCAGCCGGCGCTTCCCAGCCAATCCACCGATTCCCGGTACCAATCGGCAACCGCTTCTTCGTCCGGCAAGGAGGCACCGGCCAATCCCTCTCTCTTCCCCAGGTGTGCATCTTCGTGGATCTCCAGCAGATACAGGGAGAGGTGCTCCGGCGAGAGAGCTGCCACCCGGCTCAGGTTCTCCTGCCAATCGTCCTCCGTCTGGCCCGGCAGACCGGCAATCAGGTCGACGTTCAAGTTGTCAATCCCTCTGCCGCGACACATCTCCACGGTTGAGATCGAATCCGCCACACTATGAGACCGGCCGACCTTCTTCAGCAGGTGGTCCTGGAAAGTCTGGACTCCAACGCTGATACGGTTGACACCTGCTTCCCGGTAGCAGTCCAGCTTGTCATCCGTCACGGTTCCGGGGTTGACCTCCAGCGTGATCTCGGGGAAAGCAGCGAGCGAGAAGGTACTCCGAATCCACTCCAGGGTTTTCCCGATCTCCTGCCCATCCACCAGGGACGGGGTGCCGCCACCCACAAATATGGTATCGATCACCCGATCGGCGACACCGTTTCCGTTTGCATTCAACCTCTGCAAGAGTCGCGCCCGCGCTTCCATTTCCCGCCGCAGCGCCCCGAAATAGGGCTTGATCAAACTCCCGGGGAATACTCCCGAAGCGAAATGGCAGTAGCTGCACTTTGACAGGCAGAAGGGAACATGGATGTAGAGTCCTAGGCCATTCGACATCAAGCAACTCTTACAAATTGAGCAATTTGTGATCCGGATTGGAAGGGTCGATGGAGTCGTGCAGCTCTTCCAGGAATTCCGGTCCGTAGCGCGACAGAAAGTAGAAAATATTGATATGACGTTCCTGAAGTCCCCCTGAGGGATATAGTGTGCTCAAGAGGCTGTCGACCTGTCGAGTCAGAATCTCCTGCTGGCGGGACTCGGCTCCCACGAACTTGGCTCGAAGGTTCTCCAACTGGTAGTGGATTTTCTTGCGCACGGTCCCCAGTGCACCAACCAGTGTGGGATCCACTGACTTCAGGGGCTCCTCCATCTCGCCGAGGCGACTGTCGATTGCTCTTTCGAGCCGATCGAACCTGTTGCCGACCTCCTGGTTGACGGTCCTTTCCACGATCTGCTTCAGCAGTGCCCGGTTCCCTCGAAACAAATCGCAGAATTCCAGGCGGTACTTGGCCAGCAACTTTTGCATTCTTTTTTCTATCACCGTAAAGCTGGCACGCGGAACGACCGGGGGCATGACTCTCCCCAAAGCATGATAGAGCGGAGAGACCTGGGCATAGTAGGCGACCTCGGATGGTCCGGCAACGTAGGCCAGCGTGGGAAGCAGGAAATCCTGTACAACGGGTCTGAAGAGCACGTTGGGACTTACCTGCTCCGGCGCCCGCTCGATGAGGCCCCGGAGATCGGGCAGCGCCGCGGAGCTCCCCCTTAGCGAAAAACCCTCGCGGGTAGCCACCACTCCCCGGCGTTTCCCTGCCTGCTCCCAAAAGAGAAAGCTTGTCCCCGCTTCCCTGCTGACCTGCGGGGGATAGCCGGCGGCGGCCAGTTGCCGGTTGCGGCTTTCAAGCAACTCATCCAGTTTCTCCCAGGCCTCGGCGGCCTGTAGAAAAACCGGCTTGGCCATTTTCTTGAGTGTTGGCTCTCGCGGATCCAGCAGGATGAGTCCATACTCGGAAAGGAGAAAGGAAACCGCTTCCGCGAACGCCTCCCCAAAGGTATTCCCCTCCCGATAGACCCGTTTCAATCGGGCGACCAGTACTGGCTTGAATTCGGAATCCGGAAGGCCCTTCAGAAACCGGTCCAGGTGGCCTGCGATCGAAGGACCGAACGCAATGGGTCCCACCGGCTGTCGATTGCCTTCCGAGTCCTGAGCGTATGGGACCGATTTCAGAGTCGAGTCAGCTCCCAGGATCCAGGTGCGACCAACTTCCTCGAGATCGTGGTCCTCGGTGGCCATCCAAAATACGGGGACCGCTTCCACGCCCCGGCGTCGATAGGCTTCGACCAGCTTCACGGCGGTCAGGGCCTTGTAAACGGTATAGGCCGGACCGGTAAACAATCCGACCTGCTGACCGGTAACTACTGCCCGGCAGCGGTCGTCTGCCAAGCGGTCCAGGTTCTCCATGGTTTTGGCGGAAGCGCCCCAAAGCCGATTCTGGCGCTTCAGGCATTCCACCAGGGCCGCGCGATGGGCCAGTCGAGGCCAGGGGCCATCAGGTTCGGGCGATCCGAAGAACTCACTGCCGGGAACGCCAGGAAAGAAGGGCCGAACCTTCTCGGGGTTGTACAGGTAATCCAACAGCAGGGCCGGCGCTTTCGGAATCTTCTCGAAACTCAGACCCACCGACTTGGCCATCGTGTGTCCCAGGCAGCTCAGGTTATGTTTGTTGGAGGGGTGGTCTGCTCTCGAGCGCGGCTTGCGCATGCTGCTTCGGTCTCCCGTCGCGGCGATTCCGAAAAGCCGCTCCGACGAAGGCCCTGAAGAGAGGGTGAGAGACCAGGGGTTTGGACTTGAACTCCGGATGGAACTGGCAACCGACGAACCAGGGATGATTCTCTATTTCGACCACTTCCGCAAAGCTGTTGTCCGGGGAGTACCCCACTACCTTCATGCCATTGGCAGCCAGCGTCTCCTCATATTCTCGGTTGAATTCGTAACGGTGGCGGTGCCGCTCCGAGATCTCGGTTTGACCATAGGCCTGAACCGTCTGCGAGTCGGAATCGAGGATGCAGGGATAGGCTCCCAGGCGCATGGTGCCGCCCAGATCATCGATGCCTCTCAGTTCTCTCAACTTGTATATGACACGATGGGGTGTGGCGGGATTGAATTCGGAACTATGGGCTTCTTCCAGTCCGCAAGCGTTGCGGGCAAATTCAATCACTGAGCACTGCATTCCCAAACAAATGCCGAAAAAGGGCACTTTCCGAGTTCGAGCAAAGTTGATGGCACGAATCATCCCGGAGATTCCCCGCTTGCCGAAGCCCCCGGGAACCAGAATGCCGTCGAATGGAGTCAACTGTTCAACCCAACTGTCTCCCTCGACACCTTCCGCTTCGATCCAATGGATTTCCGTCTTGAGATGGTGAAACAGCCCGGCGTGTATCAAGGCCTCCTTGAGACTCTTGTAGGACTCCTCGAACTCGACATACTTGCCGACCACGCCGATTTTCACCGAATCCGAAGGATGCTTGATGCGCTCTACCAGTTCCCGCCACCGGGTCATGTCGCAATCTCTGATCGGCAATTCCAACTGCTTGAGAACTATCTCGTCGAGACCCTCCGCGGCCAAGGTGAGGGGAACTTCGTACACCGACTCCACGTCTCTGGCGGTGATGACGGCATCCTCCGCCACCGAACAAAAGAGGGCGATTTTAGCCTTCAACCCCTTGGAGAGAAATCGTTCGGTCCTGCATAGCAGAATGTCGGGTTGAATGCCGATGGCTCTCAATTCCTTGACGCTGTGCTGAGTGGGTTTGGTCTTGAGCTCCCCGGCGGCATTGATATAAGGCACCAGTGTCAGATGAACGAAAAGGGAGTTGGGCCGTCCAAGATCCTGCCGCAACTGCCGGATCGCCTCCAGGAAGGGCAGTGACTCGATATCGCCGACGGTTCCACCGATCTCGACAATGCTGACGTCCACCTCGGTGGCCACCTTCTTGATGGCAGCCTTGATCTCGTTGGTGATATGGGGAATCACTTGAATCGTCTTCCCCAGGTAATCCCCCCGCCGTTCCTTCTGAATCACCGATTCATAAATCCTGCCGGTGGTCAGGTTGTGGTCTTGAGTCAACTTGCTGTCGGTGAAGCGCTCGTAGTGCCCCAGGTCCAGGTCCGTTTCGGCTCCGTCGTCGGTGACGAATACTTCTCCGTGCTGGTAGGGACTCATGGTGCCGGGGTCCACGTTGAGGTAGGGATCGAACTTCTGCAGGCTGACTCGATACCCCCGGCTTTCCAGCAGGCGGCCAATCGAGGCCGCCGCCAGCCCTTTCCCCAAAGATGAGACCACTCCACCAGTCACGAAGATGAACTTGGCCGTCATGCCGACTCCTTTCCTTGCACTCTGCCTCTCCCGGAATGGACTCTCTCCGGACGATTAGTCCGCCCTGCTCCCCGGGAGCTTGCCTTGAAGGGCAAGCTCATTGATTCGAACCAGGTCTTCAGGCGTGTCCACCGCAACCCCATGGTATTCGTACGGCACCACTCTTATCCGATATCCGTTATACAGGAATCGGAGTTGCTCCAGATCCTCCACGTCCTCCAGCCAGCAATCCGACAGATCGGGCAGGATTTCGAGAAATCTCCTGCGGTAGGCGTAGATTCCCACATGTTTGAATACGGCCGCCTGTTCCCCTTCGCCACGTCCTTGCCGCTTCAAATGGGGAATGGAAGACCGAGAAAAGTAAAGGGCATCCCCATTGCGATCCGTGACCACCTTGACTACGTTGGGATCGTGAATCTCCTCAGCCTCGGCGGGACATTTCAGTGTCGAGATCATCAGGCTTGAATCGGAGCGGAAGGGATCGATGACAGCTTCGATACAACCGGGATCCATCATGGGCTCGTCACCCTGAAGGTTGACGACCACGTCGACCTCCAGATTCCCTCCTACCTCCGCCACCCTCTCGGTTCCCGACCGGTGCGCCGCGGATGTCATGCAGACCGTGCCTCCAAAGACCTCAACCGCCTGCACGATGCGCTCGTCATCGGTGGCCACGATGACCTCGGCAATCCCCCGAGCGGCCGAAGCCTGCTCGTAGACGTGCTGAATCATGGGTTTTCGGGCAATTTTTGCGAGGGGTTTTCCGGGAAACCGTGTCGACTGAAAACGGGCGGGTATGACAACGACAGCCTTCAGATCATTTTTGGTCAAAGCCTGATCGGAGTCTGACGATGAGGGGCCCGGCCACAACCAGGCCGTTAGAAGGATTCCCCGTATCTTTGTTGAAAAGCGGGCAGAGATCAAGTCCTAAATTGGGAGACCCCCTGCTTGAGTGGATCGCCGTCCGCAGGCCAATACAGCCGGCCGACATTCGAGGCAAGGCCACATCCGGGAAAGTACCGTAGTGTTTGATTCCATTCCACCCTCGGACTCAAGCCGGACGGGACTCCTCCGTCCTTCACTTGCCCTTTACTTTTGCGCGGGCTTGGGGCAAACTGACACCGGGCTTCATGTAGACAGATAACCTACCGCCAGCCTTCATGAGCCGGAGCGGTGCTCCATGAAAGGACGAGGATTTCCCGTGGCTGCTCTCTTCCGCACAACCGCCGGATCGATCGGTCTTGGACTTTTTCTCGCCTGTTCCTCATTGTGCCTGGCACAAAGCAGATTGTCGGGAGACTCTTCTTCGGAGAACGGATATTCCTCGCTGAAGATCGACGTGGATCTGGTTCTGGTCAGCGCCACCGTCACCGATCACAGCCGCCGCTTCGTTACCGGATTGGAAAAGCAGCACTTTCGCATCTTCGAAGACAAGATCGAGCAGGAGATCAAGCACTTCAGCAACGAGGATGTGCCCACCTCCATCGGGCTGTTGTTCGATGTCAGCAGCAGCATGGGAGACAAGATTGCCCGTGCCAGAGACGCGGCCGTGGCCTTCCTCAAGACCAGCAATCCGGCCGATGAGTACCTGTTGATCGCCTTCGCCGACCGGCCCTCGGTGGAGGAGGATTTCACTTCCGACATCAGCGAGATTCAAAACCGCCTGGTTCACAAGAGAGCCAAGGGCTCGACAACGCTTTACGACGCCATCTACCTGGCCCTGGAAAAGATGAAGCAGGCCAACCACTCCAAGAAAGCTATCCTGCTCATTACCGACGGCGAGGACACCCGTAGCCGCTATTCCCTCATCAATGTGCGAAATGCCGTCAAGGAAGCCGACGTGCAAATTTTCGCGATCGGCATTGTCAATTCCTATTATTCCGACTTGGCCCGCGGCCGCTCCGGACGGGGAATCTTGGAACAGATCACGGAGATTACCGGGGGGCGAGCCTACTTCCCCAATTCCGTGTACGAGCTTGAGGACATCTGCACCAAGATTGCCATCGAGCTCAAGAACCAGTACATCCTGGGCTATTCCTCCACCAATCGGGCCAAGGACGGCCGCTGGCGCAAAATCAAAGTCAAGATGAAGACGCCCAAAGGGCTCCATTCGCTATCGGTCCGGACCAAGACCGGTTACTACGGTCCCCAGGGATGATCCGATGAATCCGGCCTTTGGAAGAATCCTTCTGGCGGCGCTGCTGCTTCTGCTGGGTACCCAGATCATGGCTCAGCGGCAAACCCGGAAAGGCAGGGGCGACTTTACGCTCAAGGTGGACGTGGATCTGCGACTACTCCACGTCACCGTCTTCGACTGGAAGGAACAGTTGGTAAAAGGGCTGAAGCAGGACAATTTCGAAGTCTACGAAGACAAGATTCAACAGGAGATTTCTCTCTTCAAGGTAGAGGACATCCCGGTATCGCTGGGCCTGGTGATCGACAACAGCGGAAGCATGCGGGGCAAACGCAACCGGGTCAATGAGGCCGCCATCACCTTTGCCAAGACCAGCAACCCGGAA
>JAPVWS010000410.1 GCA_027493295.1 Candidatus Versatilivorator vitaminiformans
GGCGGCCATGTCGTCGATCGATTCGGGGCTGAATTCGGTGACCACGGCCATCATGAACGATTTCGTCAAGCGGTTCGGCTGGTCTCTGGCCTGGATTTCGCCCTGGTTGCCCGGTCCGGGTTCGGTGGAATTGGCGTTCTCGCGCCTGCTGACCCTGGGCCTGGGAGTCCTGGTCACCGTGCTGGCCTGTTACGTGGGGCAGTTGGGCTCCATCGTGGAAATTGCCGCCACCATCGTGGACAGCTTCACCGGTCCCATGCTGGGGGTGTTCCTGCTGGGAATGCTTACCCGCAGGACCGAGTCCAGGGGCGCCTTCCTGGGGCTGCTACTGGGAACTTTGACCACGGCTGGGTTCATCTTCTACTCTAGTATTTCCTTTCTCTGGTATGCGCCCATCGGGATGTGCACGACGCTCCTGGTGGGCCAACTCGCCAGCCGGCTGGTGGGCGGTCCCGGCCAGCCCCCCGGGGATTTGGTGTATCGGATTTTTCGGTCCCGGAAGTAACCGATACCCGGCCGGGCCGTCCGGTCGCGCAATCCGTAGCCGAGCCCTGCCCCCCACCGCATCAGCCTTCGCCATTCGGCTCGACTTCTGCGACTCCCCCTCCAGGGGGGAGTGATTGAGGTACTGGAAGCCTTGTGCTGGCCTCAAGCACTCCCCCCTGGAGGGGGAGTCGGTGAGACAAGGGCTCCGCCCGCAGTCGAACCGGTGGGGGGATGGAACCGGCGAGATCGCCAGATAGGAGATCCAGCCTGCAGTCGAGCCGGTTGGGGGGCCCACTCTCCGAGGTTCGTTAGAGGCCCGTGTTTCTCTCTCGTATGATTCGCACAACACGGCGCGTGCCCGCCGCCCTCGTCTTCCATTAGGAGCCCCAATCGAATTCGTGTAGAATCCGAGCCCGAGTCGGCTCTGCACGCATTCCGAGCGTGAAGTCTCCCCCGTCCAAGGGTCTCCATGGACCAGCCGCTATTCTCCTCCCTCGACTATTTCCTCATGCTGGCCTACATCCTCCTGGTGGTGGGAGTGGGAGTCTGGGTCGGCCGCGGACAACGCTCCACCAAGGAATACTTCCTGGCGGGCCGTTCCATGGGCTGGTTCCCCATCGGGATCTCCACCATCGCCAGCCTCTACAGCGCCATCAGCTACATGGGAGGCCCCTCCGAGTACCGCAGCTACGATCTGCGCCTCACGGTAGGCATATTTTCCATGATCCCCACGGCCGTGGTGGTCATGCTGGTCTTCATGCCCTTCTTTCACCGGCTGCAGGTCTACACCGCCTACGAGTACCTGGAAAAGCGATTCAACGTGACCGTTCGCGCCCTGGCCAGCGCCGTGTTCGTCATATGGAGGATTCTGTGGATGGGGACCGCCGTGTACGTTCCCTCCCTGGTTCTGCACACCATCACAGGATTTCCCCTGATTCCCATGATTCTGCTGGTCGGCGTAGTGGCCACGCTCTACACGGTGGTCGGCGGAATGCGGGCCGTGATCTGGACCGACGTGGCCCAGTTCTTCGTGCTCTCGGCGGGTTCGGTGCTGGCTCTCTGGGTGGTGGGCGCTCACGTCGGGGGGCTCGAGGGCATCTGGTCGGTGGCGGAGCAGGGAGGCAGGACCCGGATTTTCGATTGGACCCCGGACCTCACCACCCGGGTCACCTCCTGGGGAGCTCTGATCGGCAGCCTGGTCGCCAATCTGGGAATGTACGGGGCCGACCAGGTCAGCGTGCAGCGCTATCTTGCGGCCAAGTCGCTCAAGGGTATGCAGAAGTCGTTCATTCTCAACACGGTGGGCGGTTGGGCCATGGGGTTCCTCATGATCGGGATCGGTCTGGGACTCTATGCCTTTTATGCCCTGCATCCCGGAAACCTGCCGGCCACCTTCGGCGGAGACAAGGTCTTCCCCTATTTCATTGCTACCGAGATGCCGCTGGGCTTGCGGGGCATGATGATCGCCGCCATCCTGGCGGCCGCCATGTCATCGATCGACTCCGGGCTCAACTCCTCGGTCACGGCGTTGATCACCGATTTTTTCAAGCGCTTTGGCTGGCTGACTCGGGGAGGTTCGGCTTCCCAGGGTGAAGTGGCCCGGCGAGAGTTGAAAATTTCCCGAGCCCTGACCATGGCGTTGGGCGTAGTAGTCACCGTGCTGGCCTGCTTCGTGGGGGCCCTGGGCACCATTATCGAGATCGCCAACAAGCTGGTGAACAGTTTTGCCGGACCCATGCTGGGGATATTCATTCTGGGAATGATGACCCGCAAGACCGAATGGCGCGGAGCCTTCTGGGGCCTGCTGGCGGGCACGGTGGTTACGGCCTACTGCATCCTGGACAACAGCGTTTCCTTTCTCTGGTTCGGCCCCATCGGGGCGTTGGTCACGGTGCTGGCCGGGCAGGCCGTCAGCGCATTGCTGGGCGGCCAGAGGACCGACCGCTCCAACCTGGTCTTTCAGTTCCGGCGCGGCTGGTGGCAAAGGGCAACCTCCGAGTCGGCAGAGGAATGAGGAGTAAGGTCAGTCCTCATAACCGCGAGCAGTTTCTTCTCCGACCGCAGCACCGCCAATGAACAACGCCCCCCAACCCAATCCATCCATGGACCCCGGCATCCCCTCCTGGAGTCGCGGGGACCTTCCTCCATCCCCCCGTTTCGGATGGCGCCAGATCACATCTCTCATCGGTCCGGGGGTCGTCATGGTTGGGGTGTCGATCGGAGCCGGAGAGTGGCTCTTCGGTCCGGCCGTGACAGCCCAGTATGGCGGGACGCTCCTCTGGTTGGGTGGTCTGAGCATCCTCATGCAGTTGTTCTACAACCTGGAAGTGATGCGCTACACCCTCTACTGCGGAGAGCCGGTGCACGTGGGATTCTGCCGATCCTGGCCCGGCCGCCGGTTCTGGATTCCCTTCTATGCGGTCCTGGAGTTTTCCAGTATCTGGCCCTTCATGGCCTCCAACGCGGCGGTGCCCCTGGCGGCCGCCATGCTGGGCCATTTGCCCGGCGCCGGGATGACCAGTTGGCTGGGCTTCGATATGTCGGAAGCGGGTCTGGTCAAGGTGCTGGGCTACCTCATCTTCATCCTGGCCTTTGTGCCCTTGATCTTTGGGGGAACGGTCTACCGCCTGATCGAACGTCTCATGACCGCCAAGATGGTCATCGTGCTGGCTTTCCTCACTTTCACCTCGCTGTTCATGGTTTCGGGGCGCAACGTTGGCGAGGTCTTCAGCGGGTTCTTCCGGGTCGGGTCAGCGCCGTTGCGGGCCGCCACAGTCGTCGCCGACGGGCATTTCACCCTGAGCACCCGGGAAGCAGGGGTTGCCTATACCGTCCGTGGAACCATGGAAGACGGCAGGCCGGTGGCCCTGTCATTTGCGGTGGATCGGGAAGGAAACCTGCAGAACTTCGGAATCGGAGATCCGATTCCCCCCGGACTCGAGAATCGGCGCAGGCGCATGCTGGAACAGGCCGGAAGGATGGCTCGAAAAGGAGGGTTTTACATCGAGGTCGTAGATGGGGCAGCCGTCTTGTCGGCCCAAGGCAGTATCGCCGACGATCGATCCTGGCGTCCCACCGCTTTCTTTGTGAAGCGGAACGGACTGGTGGAACGCTTCGAGAGCCTGGAGGAGCTTCCTTCGGCCTTTGCCCGCCGCCTGGGGGAACTGGTGGACCGCCAGGGTCTGGAACTGGTGAGCCTGATCGGGTACGCCCGGGAACATGGACGACTGCCCTACCTGGAATGGGCCATGCTGGCCGGGCTGGCGGCCATTGCCGGCGCCGGAGGCCTGTCCAACAGCCTCTTCTCCAACTATACCCGGGACAAGGGCTGGGGCATGGGGGCCCGGGTGGGGGCCATCCCCAGCGCCGTGGGAGGAATGACCATCAGCCTCTCCCACGTGGGCGAGGTTTTCACCATCAGCCGGGAATCCCTGCAGCGGTGGAGGGGCTGGCTCCACCAGATTCGCCGGGACCAGGCCATCTGGGTGATCGGCAGCTTTCTGGGCATGGCCCTCCCCTGCATGCTGTCGCTGGAGTTCATCCGCAACGCTCCCATTTCGGGAAACCGGGTGGGCGCCATGGTGGCGGACGGGCTGGCCTCCCGCTACCCCGACTTCGGCTATATCCTGTGGCCGCTGACCCTGCTGATCAGCTTCCTGGTTCTGGCTCCCAACCAGATCCACTCGGGGGACAACATCGCCAGGCGTTGGACCGACATCATCTGGACAGTGAGCCGCCGGGCCAGGACCCTGGGAGGAAACCAGGTCAAGTTCATCTACTACGGAATCCTGCTGGCCTATGGGATCTGGGGCCTGTTTGCCCTCTCCCTGTTCAACCCCCTCCAGATCGCCAAGGTGGGGACGGTGCTGATGAACGTGGCCCTGGGAGCCAGCTCGCTGCACGTCCTCTACGTCAACCATTCGCTGCTGCCCACCGAACTGCGTCCGGGCTGGATCAGCAGGATCGGCCTGGTCTGCTGCGGCCTCTTCTTCCTGGGAATCACCGTCATCGTGATCTTCAAGGTGTGATCGCACCGACCTCAAAACAAAGAGTAGTCACTGGTCGAGTTCAAGATCTGTTGCGGGCCTTGGAGGGCAATCTCCAGGGGTTGTGCGCCCAATATGAGTAGAGGGGTGGGCTTCAGTTTGTGGAGGCAAGGCAGCAGGAATGGCGTAGAAGCCGCCAGGGCGGGAATTGACAAACCGCGCCAACCGTAGCGCCTGCCTGCACTTGGCTATTTCACCAGCGCCAAGCCTTCGCTGAGGGCGGCTTGTTTGAGCCGGTCGTCCAGCGTGGCCAAGGCAAGCCCGGTACGTTTAGCCAGTTCCAGATAGATAGCGTCGTAAATGGACAGTCGGTGAGCCCTGGCCAGGGCGAAAGCGACATCCAGGTCTGGCTCCGAATCGGAACGCAGAGGCAGTGCTATCAGACTGTCCAGACGTTCGTCGACCTCACTGGCCCGGATACGGCCACGGCGCTCTCCCATCAGAAGCGAATTACGCACCTCGAGCATCCAGTGTTGCGGCACCAGAGCTTGTTCATTCTTGAGTCGCGTCAGAACAATTTCCGCTTGCGGATCTGACTCGTCATCGAACAGCCAGGCGACAGCGACTGATGCATCAAGGACAAACCCGCTCAAAACCGGTGTCCTTCATGGCGGGCGGTGAGGATCTCCTGGGCGGACATTTTGGTTTTCCTCCACCCGCGACGACGTTCCACGAATCGTTCCACCGCTTCCCGTCTTCGGGCGCATTCCTGATCCTGAGCCGGGACCAGATGTGCTACTGTCCTTCCATGACGCGTGATGGCGATACTCTCCCCGGTCTCAACCGTCCGGAGAAATTTGGCCAAATTCGCTTTGGCTTCGGTAGCTTGGATTGTACGCATTTTTGTCAGTCCAACTGGTTATATCAACCAGTTATATTATTTCAAATCATATCACGGTTACCGTTCAGATCAGATCTTTTTGGAAAGTGGATCCAGGATCCCCGGATCGTCGTTGCTGACCCGGTTCACCCGGGTGCTGACGGCGCGCGGCTCGAAGGGGCCGGCGCAGGGTTCCCGCACCAGGTCGAGCAGTTGCGGCAGCGGCGAATCAGGATCGAGCCATTGGTCGAAGCGGCCGGGAGGGATAATGGCCGGCTGCCGCTCGTGGATGCCGGCCAGGTCCGGCGTGGCGGCGGTGGTGATGATGGTGAAGGACTCGACCGGTTCTTCCGCCTTGTCCCAGCGCTCCCAGAGCGCGGCGAAGGACAGGGGCGATCCCTCCGCCAGAGCAACGAACCAGGGCTCCTTGGCGGGACCGGTCCGCTTCCATTCGAACCAGCCGTTGGCCGGCACCAGGCAGCGCCGGAAGCGGAAAGCGGCGCTGAAGGAGGGTTTGAAGTGAACGGATTCGGCCCGGGCGTTGATGAGGCGCGCGCCCATGCGGATGTCCTTGGCCCAGGCGGGCACCAACCCCCAGCGCAGCCGGGCAATGGTGCGGCTGCCCGTCTGGTCGAGGCGACAGACGGCGAAGTCCTGGGTGGGCGCGCCGTTGAAACGGGGGCGGAGGTTGAGCAGGGGGGCTTGTCCGGACAGCGAGTAGAGGTGGTGAAGCTGCTGCCAGGTCAGTTGCTGCGTAAATCGTCCGCACATGGTGATCTTCCGTTGGCAATGTTACATTTTTGCCGGGAGGGGTCAACTTCGCCATAAAGTCGATTGCATGCGGGCCGTTCGATCCGTAAAATAGCGCTGTCCAATCTATTGGTTTTCCTCGAAGAGTTCGAGTTGAGAGTGTTGAGAAAGTGAGGGACCCTATTGCAAGCTTTTGACTATGTTGCGCCCAAGAGTTTATCGGAAGCGGTGAGCTTGTTGGAGCAGAAGGGCGAGCGGGCCCGCGTGTTGAGCGGAGGGACCGACCTGATCGTCCAGGTGCGGGAGAACAGGCGGGATGTGGATCTCATCGTGGATGGCAAGAAGGTTGCCGAGCTCATGGAACTGTCCTTCGATTCCCAATCGGGACTGACCCTGGGTGCTTGTGTTCCCTGTGTCCGCTTCTACGAAGACGCCCAAATTTCGCAGCTTTATCCTGGACTGAACGACGCCGCCCTGCTGATTGGTGGCACTCAGATCCAGAACCGGGCTTCCTTCGGCGGCAATCTGTGCAACTCCTCGCCGGCGGCCGACTCCATCCCTGCCCTGATTGCCCATTCGGCCGTCTGCCTGATTGCTGGATCGGGCGGTACCCACACCGTGGCTGTGGAAGATTTCTGCACCGGTCCGGGAAGGAACGTGCTCGGGCCCAAGGAGTTGCTGGTTTCCTTTCATGTGCCTCCACCCCCCAAGCACTTCGGCGCCCACTACCTGCGCTTCATTCCGCGAAACGAAATGGACATCGCCGTGGTCGGCTGCGGGGCTTCGCTGGAGATGGAATCCGATCTTCGCACCGTCAAGAAAGCGCGGGTCTCCCTGGGAGCGGTGGCTCCCACGCCGCTGCTGGTCGCGGAGGCGGCTGCCGCACTGGAGGGCAGGGAACTGGATGACAGCGCCATCGAGAATGCTGCGGCTGCCGCTCGGGCGGCGGCCCGACCCATTACAGACATGAGGGGCACCGAGGAGTACCGGGTGCACCTGGCGGGAGTGTTGACGCGGCGCGCACTGGAGACATCGTTAGAACGGGCCAAGGAGGATTGAGAATGGCAGCGAAAGTTCATGTGGCAGCGACCATAAATGGAGAACCGGTCGAGTTCCTGTGCGAGCCCAGGCAGAGCCTGTTGGAAGTCTTGCGGGACGAGTTGAAGTTGACCGGCAGCAAGGAGGGATGCAACAACGGCAACTGCGGAGCCTGCAGCGTCATCCTGGACGGGTTGCTGGTGGATGCCTGTATCGTGCTGGGCGCCGAGGTCGACGGATGCACCGTGGAAACCATCGAGGGCCTGATGGGATCGGAGGGTCTGCATCCGCTGCAGCAGACGTTTCTGGAGAATGCCGCACTGCAGTGCGGTATCTGCACGCCGGGTTTCATCATGGCCGGCAAGTCCCTGCTGGAAAAGAATCCCCAGGCGAGCGAGGGAGACATCCGGCACTGGTGTGCCGGAAACCTCTGCCGCTGCACCGGCTATGACAAGATTGTACGTGCCATCCTGGATGCCGAACCCCAACTGGAGGTGAAGAAATGAATCCCACCGAGGTAATGGAACCAGCAAAAACGGATGTCGAAAAGAAGTACAAGGTCATCGGGACCCGGCCCATACGCCATGACGGCGTGGACAAGGTCACGGGAAGGGCCGTCTATGGCGCCGACGTCCAGTTGCCGGGCATGCTCCATGGAAAGGTGCTGCGCAGTCCTCACGCCCATGCCAATATCAAGTCCATCAACACCGCAAAGGCTGAAGCCCTCTACGGTGTGAAGGCCGTGATGACGGCCGCCGATTTCCCCGACGCGGGGAGCCGCACCGCCAACCTGGGGGAATTGGGCGAGGTCCCCTTGAAGCCGATGTGCGACAACGTCATGGCCTCCGACAAGGCGGTCTATCACGGCCACGCCGTGGCCGCGGTGGCGGCGACCAGCCCGCACATTGCCGAGGAAGCCCTCAAGCTGATTGAAGTCGACTACGAGGTGCTGCCGCCGGTCATGGACGTGCTCAAGGCCATGGACGAGGATTCTCCCTTGGTGCACGAGGACCTCTACACCGACGAGCTGGGAGAGAAGAGTTCCAAACCCAGCAACGTGGCCTCGCATACGCGGCATGTCAAGGGCGATCTCAGCCAGGGTTTTGCAGCAGCCGACCACGTATTGGAACGGGAGTATCGCTGCGCCACCGTCCACCAGGGCTACATCGAGCCCCACGCGGCCACGGCCATGTGGAATCCCGACGGCTATCTGACCATGTGGGTGACCACCCAGGGCGCGTTTACGGTTCGCACCAGCGTGCACCAGATCCTGGATATCCCGGTCTCCAAGCTCAAGGTCATTCCCACCGAGATCGGGGGTGGTTTCGGCGGGAAGATCCCGGTATACGGGGAGCCGGTGGCCGCCGTGCTCTCGCGAAAAGCCAGGCGCCCCGTCAAGGTGGTGATGGATCGGACCGAAGTCTTTCTGGCAACCGGGCCCACCTCCGGTTCCTACGTCAAGCTGAAGATGGGCGTCACCAACGAGGGGCGCATCACGGCGGCCGAGACCATGCTGGCCTATGAGGCCGGTGGCTACCCCGGCTCCATCGTGGCCTTGGGGGGGATCTGCATGTTCGCCCCCTACAACATCGACAACACCACCATCGACATGTACGACGTGGTGGTGAACAAGCCCAAGACGGCGGCCTATCGGGCGCCGGGCGCTCCCAATTCGGAATTTGCCGTCGAGTGCATGCTCGACGAGTTCTGCCAGATCCTGGATATGGATCCCATGGAGATTCGGCTGAAGAATGGAGCCAAGGAAGGCGACATCCAGTCCCACGGGATTCCTCATCCCCGGATCGGTTGCCTGGAAACCACCGAGGCGGCCAGGGACTGCGAGCACTACCAGACCCCGCTGGAAGGTCCCAATCGGGGCCGCGGAGTGGCTTCAGGCTACTGGGTCAATGCGGGCCTGACCTCAAGCGTCACGGCGCGGCTCAATGGCGACGGCACCGTCACCCTGCAGGAGGGTTCCACCGATATCGGAGGCACTCGGACCTCTATCGCCATGCAATTGGCCGAGGTCCTGGGGATTCCGGTGGAAGATGTCGTTCCTTCGGTGGTCGATACCGATTCGGTGGGCTATACCGAGGTCACGGGAGGAAGCCGGGTCACCTTCGCCACGGGTTGGGCGGCCTACAACGCCGGTCAGGCCATCAAGAGCCAGCTCATCGAGCAGGCGGCTGAAATCTGGAAGGTCGATGAGGACCAGGTGTCTTTGGCTGACGGAGTGATTACAACCACCAATGGCGATTCCAGGTCCATGACCATCAAGGAACTGGCGGCCGACCTCAGCCAGAAGGGCATCGACGTCGGAAGCCGTGAGACGGTCACTCCCCAGAATCACGGGGGAGCCTACGCCACCCATGTGGTGGACGTGGAAGTCGATCCCGATACCGGAAAGGTCACCATTCTGCGGTACACGGCCGTTCAGGACGCCGGGAGAGCCATTCACCCCAGCTACGTGGAAGGCCAGATGCAGGGCGGAGTGGTTCAGGGCATCGGCTGGGCTCTCAACGAGGAGTACTTCTACAATAAGGACGGGCTCTTGATGAACGCCAGCTTCCTGGATTACCGCATGCCCACCAGCCTGGATCTGCCCATGATCGAGACCATCATCGTGGAAGTGCCCAACCCGGGGCATCCCTACGGTGTGCGGGGGGTCGGCGAGGTGCCCATCGTCCCGCCCCAGGCAGCCATCTCCAATGCCATCGCCCGGGCTGTGGGGGTGCGCCTGGGCGATCTTCCCATGTCTCCCCAAACGGTGGTGAAAGCGCTGTCGGCCAAGAGTTGAGGGGATGTGGTCTTCAGACGAAGCAATCGGGCTCGAGGCCGGGGTAGCGGCTTCGAGCCCTTTTTTTGACTGGACTCGGGCGGCATCAACCGAAAGGCGACATCATGGCTATTGTCCACATCCCGGCATTGCTGCACTCCCTGACCGGCGACGTCAGGAAACTGGAAGTTGAGGGGCGGACGGTGGGAGACTTGATCGACCAGCTGGAGCTGCTCTATCCGGGGATTCGGGACCGCCTGGTGGAAAACGGTCATCTCCGGTCAGGCCTGGCAATCTTCGTGGACGGAATGGTCCGGAGGGAAGCACTGGAGTACGAAGTCCCTCCCGGGAGCGAGGTGCTGTTCGTCCCGGCGGTCGCCGGCGGGTGAGCCATGAGCCAGGCGAGCGAAGAAACGTCGGGAAGTGAAGGGCTGCCCGCGAGGGAGGAGTTGGCCGAACTGTTAGAAAAGGCGCGGCTGCTTTCGTCCCAGACCAGGAGTCTGATCGACCAGGCCCTGGCTCGAGGGATCAGTCATCGTTTGAAGGAGGACAGCACCTTTGTGACCGAGGTGGACTTGGCCGTGGAGAAACACGCCCGGTCGGCCTTGAGTGGTTGGTTCCCGTCCCATGGCATCCTGGGCGAGGAATTCGACGCCTGCAAACCGGACGCGGACTATCAGTGGATTATCGACCCCATTGACGGAACCCGCAGCCTGCGCCATCGAGTCCCGCTGTTTGGAACCGTCCTGGCTCTGCACTTTCGCGGCCATCCGGTCCTGGGCGTGATCGACCTGCCGGGTCTCGAACGCTGTTACAGCGGCGCCCTGG
>JAPVWS010000411.1 GCA_027493295.1 Candidatus Versatilivorator vitaminiformans
GCGGCACGCTGTTCCACGTGGATTGGGAGGACATTCAGGTGGCGGGGAAAACGCCCTTCAGCTCCCAGCCGATCACGCTGAACGGTGGCGGAGCCGTGAGCCGCGGCGTCGAGTTCGCTGGGGCGGCCGGTGTGAAGAGCGGGTTGCGCCTGCGCGGATCGTGGTCCTACACCCATGCCGAGTTGAGCAAGGACTCGCCCGGCTTGCTGGACGGTGGCGCCGACGCCTTCAATGGCGACCGCCTGTCGGGGGCGCCGCGACATCAGGGCAGCCTGCTGGCCAGCCACACCAGGCTGCTCGGAGACAAGACCGTGCTTCAGTTGCTGTACGGCTACACTTACGTGGGTGACGTGCTCACCCGCATCGGCTTGCGCGCCGGCGGCGAGAGGCTGCCGGCCTACGATCTCCACAACCTTTCGGCGTCGCTCTCGAGGAACGACTGGACCCTCACTTTCTATGCCGACAATCTGCTCGACGAGTACGCCGTCACCGGCGTGCGCCAGACCCCCGGCCTCATCGGCCGAACCAAAGAGGGATTCCGGTCACGGCGCTACTTTTCCAACGTCCTTACTCCGCGGCGTGTCGGCCTGCGCATCCGCTACACCCTTTGGTAGGTTTCCGGCCATCGATCGCAACTGACTCCGCGCCTGATATCGAGAGTGGCGGGCTGGTAATCAGGCTGAGCTTTCAGGGTCGGTGGTAGCCATGAACGGGACATGTCCTTCCGGGCCACCTCCTACCTGGGAGGACGCTGCATTATGGACACCAGCTCCTCTCCGCCGAAAGTCGTCCTGGACACCGTCATTCCCGCCAGCTTGAAACCGTTCTCGCCCTCCAGAGTCAACTCCTTCTGCAAGGTGGAAGTCCTCTTTGTTGCGAGCAGCTTGTACTCGTACCTGGCCTCGCCGGCTCCGTCGCTCCATGATCACCACC
The DNA here is from genome assembly GCA_027493295.1 of Candidatus Versatilivorator vitaminiformans. Classification (GTDB taxonomy): domain Bacteria; phylum Acidobacteriota; class Terriglobia; order Versatilivoradales; family Versatilivoraceae; genus Versatilivorator; species Versatilivorator vitaminiformans. The sequence continues at coordinate 934 of JAPVWS010000411.1, forward strand.
GTCTCCTTGCCGCCAAAGGCAGTTTCAAAGACGGTCTGCCCGGCATACCCAAACCCCTCCCCGGCAGCCTGGTTCATTTCCTTTTCCATGGTGGAGGTGCGGTTGGTGGCCAGAAGCTCGTAGTCGAAGCGGTCCGGATCTCCGCTTGCCGTTACCGTGCCTACGCACAAAAGGAAGCCGACCAGCAGCATCAACGGTCTCGACCGTTCTTGCAGCGATCCTTTGTATCTTTTCATTTGCCTTCTCCTATTGTTTGGGTGGTGACCCCAAGCGTGCTCCCTTCCGTTGCCCGGGTCAACCGGCCTTTTTAAGGTCACCCGATCTCAAGGGACAATGGGGCCAAAGCCGCCAAGTTTTCTCAATTTTCCAGGCGGGTGCAGCCCAACCTAGTAAACTGTTCCCGGTCCAGTTCCATCCACTCCGCGACGGAAGTAATCTACAGGAAAGGGTGCTTCGCGGGTGCAGGCGGTGGGAACACACACCAGGGAGGCAGACATGGCGCAGTTGAGAGGATTCGTCCGCAGTATCGTCATTTTTGTAATGCTGGCGATCTTGGTCTCATTGCCGGCGATGGCAGAGATCATTACGGTGTCGGTACCGTTCGTTTCTCCCAAGGGGGACTACGTCACCCAACAGGAGAATTACCACACGTTCCGCATTCCGGGCATGATTGTGACGCAGGATGGGTCGGTATTGGTGTTCGCGGAAGGACGCCGCGGAGACGGCAGCGACCCGCGTCGCGACGAGAACGCCCCCATCGACCTGGTGATGCGCCGGAGCACTGATAACGGTCGAACCTGGCAACCCATGGTTGTCATCGAATCCGGTTTCCGCCCAGGTGGGGACCTGCTCGATTTCGCCGACCCGACGCCGGTGCTCGATGCCAAGACCGGGACGGTGTTCCTGTTCTATGGACAAATGCCGGACATTGCGCCCCGTAATATGGCCTACGGGCAAAGCCCGGACTCCAAGGACGGCAACCACATCGTGTGGTTCCGTTCGAGCACCGATAACGGCCAGACCTGGTCGGACCGCAAGCAAGTGGTCTATCCGGACGAACCGCACGAGACCAGTGACGGCCTCTATTGGCGTCAAGCCGAACCCGGTCCGGGCAGCGGCATTCAACTTCAATGGCAGGATCAAAATAGATCGCGCAACGGCCGGCTGATTATTCCAGCCAAGCGCGGCGGATCAAGAACACCAGACGGACCGGTTACCGTTGAGCCGTTCGTCTATTATTCCGACGACCACGGTAAGAGTTGGCAGGTCGGCAACGTCACACCGGGGCCTGATGCCAACGAGGATGAAGTCGTCGAGTTGATCGACGGCAGAGTGCTGCTGGACGCTCGGCCAGACAGCGGTAAGTTCCGCCGGCGCCATATCAGCACCGATGGCGGCGTCACCTGGGGCGACGACAATCCGGACACCATACCCATCACGGAAGTGGACGGCTCTCTGGTCCGCTATTCCGCCAAACGCGCAGGGCACGACCGCGATCGGATCTTTTTTTCCGGACCGCGCGGGGAAAGCGGCCTCAACCGCAACAACATCACGGTCTGGACCAGCTACGACGAAGGAAAGACCTTCACCAATCCGGTTCAACTCAACAAAGGATTTGCCGCCTATTCGGTCATGCAACGATTGGCCGACGGCACCATCGGCATGGTGGTGGAAACAGCGAAGGGTGCGGCTGACAGGTACGGCGAGATCACCTTCTACCGGTTCGACCTGGCCGAGTTGGAAAGCGGGTCCCGGCGCCCGTAGACAACGGCTGGCAGCCCGTCCGTTTCGAGCGGACCGACGTGTCCAAGCCGGCAATGGCCGCGACGCGGTCCCGCCGAAGAGATTCCCTGCATCAGTGCCAGTCCGGCCTGCAGTCTCAAGCCGGCATTGGGGCATGAGGCCGGAGAAGAGCAAGAACGGTTCCCACCATGGCCACGTCCAGGCTCGATGACCCCGCGCCCCCGGCTCCGATTCCTCGCACCTTCGCGGAATATGTAAAGTCCTTCGGTCCGGGATTTGTGGTCATTCTGACCTGGCTGGGTTCCGGAGACATCCTCTCGGCCGGAATTTCCGGAGGCAACTACGGCTACGCGCTCATGTGGGCCATGGTGTTTGCCCTCCTGATGCGGTTCTTCTTCGTCACCACCATCGCCAAGTATCAGCTC
>JAPVWS010000412.1 GCA_027493295.1 Candidatus Versatilivorator vitaminiformans
ATACGGGGTGATACCCTTAGCATCAAAGAACGAGACTATGTGATCCTGGCAAGGATCGCCGGGGTCAGCACTCCGGTAGTCATTATCCGTCACATCTTTCCCAACGTGGTCAATACCCTCATGGTGCTGACCAGCCTCCAGGTTGGGCAGGTGATCCTCTTAGAAGCATCCCTGAGTTTCCTGGGCTTGGGATTGGCGCCCGGCTCGCCAGCCTGGGGAATCATGGTATCTGAGGGTCGTAACGTCATCCTGGATATGTGGTGGCTGTCTCTGTTCCCCGGCGTGGCGATAACCGTAGTGGTGATGGCGTTCAACTTCTTCGGGGACTGGCTGCGCGACTACCTGGACCCGAAGCTCCGCCGGGCCTGACCTCCGGCGGAGTATTCCGGAACCGAACCTCGAGGATTGTTGGCGGAGCTTTTACCTGCTGGACGCCGTCGCGCTCAACTCGCGAATGGCCTCGACCGTTTCCGAGTTGGCCGGCTTACCCATTTCGACATCCTTCACCGCCTCGAAGGACCGAAGGATGTCCGACATAACCTCCTCATCGGTCTGGTCAATGTCGATTGGAATGCCGACCTGGGCCCACGACGTATAGCCGGTGAGCCAGAACACTTCGGTGGGGTTGTTCTCCGGGTCACGGAAGTAGCAGCCGATGGCGCTGGCGTGCGACACGATGCGGTCTAGCTGGTAGCCGCGCTCCAGGATCCGCCTCTTGAAATCGCGGAGATCGTCAAGGGAATCCACTCTCATCGAAATCTGCTGAATCCATTGCGGGTCCTCCAGCGAGGGCCGGCCGTTGATCAGGGCGATCTCGTGATCGCAGGCTGCCGGATCCGCGCTGAAAAAAGCGCCCAGGGGGCCGACCTTGGTTAGCGTCATGCCCATGAAGTTCTCATAGAATTCCATCATGGTTTCGAGGTCGCGAACGTAGAATCCAACGTGGCCGAGTCCGTTGACTTTTGCTGACATCTCTATCACCTCCGGATCCTTGCTTTGGCGGCTCATTATGCCGGTTTCCCAGCGGAGATGTCGAGATGACAAGCCAGCGTAAAACTAGTCCGCTCACCGATTGAAGTGGCATCTTGCCGAAGCGGTTATACTGACACGTCGGGTTGCGATGCCGAGGGGCAGACTGCGCCCGGAATGATTGGGCGAACCCACAGGAGGAACACGTCGATGCATTGCGGAGTCATGGTTACCGGTTACAACCAGGGCGACTGGGAGCGCCTGCTGAAGGGAGACTACGACCGTCCGCCCACCGTACCCGACGCCGCCAACCTGGACGAGACTCTCTACATGGGCGAACTGGTTGAGCCGCTGGGCTTCGATTCAATCTGGGCTACCGAGCACTACGGCTCGGCCTACTCCATGCAGCCCAATCCGCTGCAGTACCTCGCCTATTGGGCCGGACGCACCAGCCGTGTGGACGTGGGCACCGCCGTCGTCGTCGCGCCGTGGTGGAATCCGGTGCGGCTGGCCTCCGAAATCTCCATGCTAGACATCCTGCTGAGGGGCCGTCGCCTGCACCTGGGCATCGGCCGGGGCATCGCGCCTCACGAGTACGCCTCGCTGGGTTACCCTATCGGAGAGTCTCACAAGTACTTCTACGACGTGATCAACGCCATCAAGGCCGCCGACGGCGCGGAGCGTTTCGAGTTCAAGGGCGAGGTCTATGACATTCCGCCCACCACCATCCGGCCACAGGCCCGGCACAAGGGCGAACTGACCAAGGACATCAAGGTGGCGTTCACCACCGAGGCGTCGGCGCGAATGGCCGCCGAAAATGGCCTCGGCCAGATGTTTGTCGCCGGCGACGACGTGGACGAAATGACCGACAAGGTGCGCCGGTTCAACCGGATTCGCAAGGAGTTGGGCCTCCCGCCCGACCAGCCCACAACGCTGTTGTGGATGTACTGCGCCGAAACGGAAGAAGAGGCCGAGGAAGGGTGGACCTATTTCCATAACCAGCTCACCGCCGCCCAGCACCACTACTTTGAATGGAATAACCCCGGCTATGAAGGCATTAGCGGCTACGAGGAATACCTGATCCGCCAGCAGGCCGACGTGGGCACTGCTGACGCCAGCTTCGCCGCCCGGCGCGCGACCCAACCCATCGGCACGCCCGACGAGATCATCGAGAAGATCAGAACGTTGCAGTGGACCATCAGCCTGGAGAAAGTGGTGGTCCACATGTTTTACGGCGGAATGCCCAGGGAAAAGGCGGAGAAGAGCCTGAGGCTGTTCGCGGAGAAAGTCCTGCCGGCGGTGCAGGAAATGCCCACGCCGATCAATCCCGCATCCCTGGAGTGACGGGGGTTGTCGGAATCAAGATTCACAGGATTGCCGGGTTTTCGGGATTGAAAAACATACTCACGATAGGAGTCTGTATCATGGCAAACAAGATTCGGTTGGGGTTCGTGGGGGCCAATGTTAACTCGACATGGGCGGGGCAGTCGCACTTTCCCACGCTGCTGGCCAGTCCCGACGTTGAAATGACCGCGGTGTGCACCACCAGGCCGGAGAGCGCGGAAGAGGCGCGCCAGAGATTCGGAGCGAAGCTCGCCTTCCACGACTTCCGCTCCATGGCGGAGTCGGACGAGATCGACGCGGTGGCGGTAGTGGTGCGGGTGCCATCGCACTACGAGCCGACGAAGGCCGCCATCGAAGCCGGCAAGCACGTCCTCACCGAGTGGCCGTTGGGCCGTAACACCGCCGAGGCCGAGGAACTGGCGGCCCTGGCGCGCGGCAAAGGCGTGCAGACGGCGGTCGGGCTGCAATCCCGGGTCAGTCCCGCGTTGCAGTACGTGAAGGACCTGATCGAAACCGGCTATGTTGGAGAGGTGTTGTCGTGCAGCGTTACCACGTTCCGCGACGGCCCGTTGCAGCGTCCCTCCGACCGAACCTGGCAGCGCGATGCCAGTCTGGGCGCGAACACGCTGACCATTGCCACCGGCCACGTTATCGACGCTCTGCGCTACGTCGCCGGCGACTTCTCACGGGTGGCTTGCATGGTGAGTACCCAGGTGCCCCAATGGTACGAGCCTGATACGCAGCAATATGTGGACACCGATTCCCCCGATAACGTGCGTGTATCCGGCCAGCTTACCGGCGGCGCGGCGGCATCGGTCCATGTTGGCGCAGTACCGTGGGCGGGCAGCGGCTACCGCATGGAGATCTACGGCCGGGAGGGTACGCTCGTGGTCACCGGCAGCGTTTCATCCCAGCGGGGCGAAATGTTGCGCGTTCAGGGCGGGCAGGGAAGCCAGCAGTTGCAGGACCTGGAAATTCCCCCGCGCTTCGTGTACGTGCCGGACGACTTTCCCAAAGGCGACCCGTTCAACATCGGGCAGTTGTACACTCTGTTCGCGGAGTCAATAAGAACGGGTGAGAGCCGGCAGCCGACCTTCGACACTGCGGTTGGCCTCCATCGCTTTATCGACACGCTTAACCGGGCGTCGGACGAAGGCCGGGAGTTGGCGGTGGGCTGAGGGTCGGTCAGGCGGCTCAGATCACTCCTCGGGCCGCCAGTTCGCTCAGCGTTTCGGGACTAATTCCCAACATTTCGCCATACACCAGCGCGTTGTCATGACCTACCGATACGGAGCCGCGCCAGATCTCGCCCGGCGTCTTGGAAAACTTGGGAACTATGCCTACGCCTTTTACCATCCGACCCAGTTGCTGGTCTTCCCATTCCACGTGCACCCCACGGGCTCGGTAGTGTGGGTTCTCGGACATTTCTCGCGCATCCATGATGCGGCTACAGCCGACCTTCGCTTCGTTGAAAATCCTGACCACCTCGTCCACCGTGCGGTCTTCGACCCAGCCGCGCAGAATGGCGTCGAACTCAATGCCTTCGGGGGAATTGACCTCCCGGCGGGCCACGACCCATTTTTCGTCTTCGGGGTCCAGGTCCAGCACCCGGCAGACCCTAAAATCACGGGGGCTTCGCCGGGAACCCACTTGCTGCTGCAAGGCTGCTACCTGGGCGCACAGACATCCGCCCGCAGGTTCCGGCTGGCTTCGTGGGACACGTGGGATCCCAGCCGGTACGGCAATGAATTGAAGTTCGTCAAGGTCATCACCAACACCGGAGCGCGTCTCACGCTGGAGCCGGGGATTTGCTACGAGGCCACGGTGGTCAAGCAAACGGACAGCCATGAGGAATACGTCTGCCTGGACCAGGGTTCCACTCACCCGCAGCAGACACCGTGCGACAATCCCCGGGAGCACGAAGTCATACCGACCTTCATCCTGCACCCCGACACGCCCGAAAATCCTGGCGATTTCACGGACAACTT
>JAPVWS010000413.1 GCA_027493295.1 Candidatus Versatilivorator vitaminiformans
CTTCCGGGCCTGAAGCGCCGCCTCCCTCCCCTCGCCGAGCTGATCGAGCAGGGGAAGGTGCTGGCCTTGAACATGCCGGCCGGGACCAACATGGCCCTCGCCAGGATTATCGGCGTCATGCTCAAGCAGGCTTGGCTCCAGGCCCTGCTGCGCCGGCCGCCCCTGATGGCCCGCAACCCGAACCAATACTTCCGCCCGGCTGTCTTCATTTGCGACGAGTACCAGGCTTTCGCCACGGTCGGGCAGGACGACCCGGCCGGTGACGAGCAGGCCTTCGCCCGGACGCGGCAGAGCCGCTGCATCCCTATTGTGGCTACGCAGTCGATTTCTTCGTTGCGCAGCGTGGTCCACGGCGGGGAGGCCTGGCGCACCTTGCTCCAGACCCTGCGGACCCGGATTTTCCTCTCCTTGAGCGACGAGGCCAGCGCCAAGATCGCCAGCGACATGTGCGGCCAGGTGCCCCGCATGAAACCCAACTTCTCCATTACCGAGACCATCGACCGGGGCGGCGTCTCGCTGCTGACCGGAACGCCCGGCGGAGGGGGCCGGACCCAGCTTGGCACCACCAAGGGCTTCCGGGAAAGCCGCGAGTCCGTGTTTCACCCCCGGGACTTCACACTGCTGTCGAACTACCAGGCGATCTGCCTGCCCTACGACGGCCGGCAGAGCGCCGCGCCGGTGCGGGTGTACCTGAAGCCTCACTACCTGCCCCGCGACCGCAGCTATTGGAGGCTGCGCGAGGAAGGACGGATATGAGCCACGCCAGCGGCATCGAGCATCTTCGCCCCTTTCTCCCGGGTCTGGAACCGGTCCTGGGCGACCCGGACATTTCCGAGGTCATGATCAACGGCCCCCACATAGTGTGGATCGAGCGGCAGGGCCGCCTCATCGCCCACCCGGCTCCGGACCTGGACGGGGAGGCCCTGATGCGCGCCGCCATCCAGATTTGCCGGCCGCTGTCGCTCGATCCGGCCAGGACGCCGACCATTGACGCTCGCCTCGCCGACGGCTCCCGTGTGGCCGTCTGTGTGCCGCCCGCCTCGCCTGAAGTCACCATTACGGTCCGGCGCTTCGGCAACCGCAGCTTTTCGGCGGAGGACCTGGTAGAGATGGGATCTCTGCCGCCTGAGCTTCTGGAGGAAATCCGCAAGACGCTCGGGAGCCGTCACAACATCCTCGTTTCCGGAGGCACCGGCTCGGGCAAGACGACGTTGCTGAATGCCTTGATTGCGCTGCTTCCCAAGGGGGAGCGTATCGTCACCATCGAGGACACCTTGGAGCTTCGCGTGGACCACGGAAATGCCGTCCGCTTCGAGGCGGGCGGCCGGGAGGATTCACCCGTCAAGATCCGCGACCTGGTCAAGCACGCGCTCCGGCACCGGCCCGACCACATCGTTGTCGGGGAGGTCCGGGGCGCGGAGGCCGCCGACCTGCTCCAGGCGCTCAATACCGGCCACGGCGGCAGCCTCACCACCGTCCACGCCAACAACTGCGAGGGAGCCCTTCAAAGGCTGGCGAGCTGCGCCATGATGGCCGGGGGCGGCCTGCCCTGGGAGGCCGTCTGCCGCAGTGTCGTGGATGGCATCTCCATGGTGGTTCACATGACGCGGCGGGAGGGCCGCCGCTATGTCGAGGACGCCATTTCGGTCGGCAGCTACTCTCTCGAAAAGAAGCGGTTTACCTGGAAGCCCATTGAGTTCCAGCAAATCTCCGGACCAAACGGCTCCAATGGAAACCGCTAGGCAGGTTTTGCTGAACAGCGCTGTCTGACAGTACGTCCCCTCGTGGTGTTGCCGCCTTGCTCTGGTTTTTCCCCGGGCCGACCAGGGAGCCGTAGCCGGGCGGCACTGTGGCCTCCAAGGACAAAGCGCTATGAACGTCACACGATCAGCCGCAACCTGCCGCCGCTGGCTGGCCATCGCCAAAGACCCGGCCTTTCGGCAAGGCTTCACCGTGGGACTGGTTCTGGGGAGTGTCCTTCCTGTCTGTCTGCTAACTGGCTACTGACAACAACAGCGGGGCTTCCCCCCTGAGAGAATGCCGAAAGGCATATTGCCACAACCTTCCCCATGGTGATTAATGCGAGACCCAACAGCCATCCGGTTTCTCAACAGCATGTTTGACGGCACCGACCGCGTGGCCATTCTCGCCATCCCTCGTTCAGGTCCCGACGCCCGGGTCAAGCAACGCTTTACCCCGGCCGGGACGGCGGCCGGCAGAACCCAGTCGTGGCTGCGCCACCTGAATTCGCAGCGCTACGACATCTACCTTGGAGTCAATCCCCTCCGGGAAGACTCCACCCGGCGGGAGAAGGAAGACATTGCTGAGGTGCGCAGGCTCCAGGTGGGCCTCGACGATAACGGCCCGGAGAACCTCAAGCGCCTGCTCGGTGACGCCGCCCGAGGCGTCATCCCTCAGCCCCGTCACTTGCTCCGCTCCAGCACGGATCACTATCAAGTCCTTTGGGACACCGCCCGCGGCCAGTGGACTCCCGGCCAGGCCGAGACCACCATGCGCAGCCTCGCCGCCCGCTATGGCGGTGATCCCGCCTGCTCGGAAGTCGCCCGGGTCATGCGCTGGCCCGGTTACCGGAATCACAAGGAGGGGCGGGACCGAGCCCTGGTCTCCTGGATCGACCGGGGCGGAAAGCCGGTCTCGCCCGACGACTTCCGGGCTTTGCCCGCGCCAGAGATGCGTACGGCAAGGGATGCACCGGTCGCCACGGGCCGCCGGCGCCGGCCCACGCGGCAGCGGCCCAACCGCATCAGCCAGTCGGAAAAGGATTGGGCCTGGGTCAAGGACCAGCTCAAGGACGGGGCCGACCCCCTCCAGCTCCGCGAGGAGCTCGCCCGGCGGCGGGCCGACAAGGCAAAGCCGGGCGCCTACGCCGCACTCACCGTAGAGAAGGCAATGCGAGCCGTTGCCCATGAAACCCATCAGCACGAAAGGGAGATCACCCGATGATAAGGGAAACCAAGACCGAGCGCGGCAGGACCGTCTTGAAGGTCGAAACCGAGGAAGAAATGAAGCATGCCTTCGGGCGAATGTTGGAGGACGAGTCCATCGACATCGACGCTCCTCCGGAGCTGGCCGAAGCCTATGGATTCCACGACTCGGCCGAAGAGCACGGCCTGCTGGACGAGACCGACTGAGGAGCCTCGGCGGCCGCTCCTGCGAGCCCGTCTGTTGAGACAGGCGCGCTCGCCAGCGGCGCAATCCCACAACAGCGGGAACCTGAGAGCCACCGAGCGACGCCATGAGACCAATCCACGATTTTGACGCAGATCCAGCGAAAAAAAGGGCCACAGGATGCCCTGTGCTGGACTTTCTCGGGGTCCGGCGACCTGGAGTACCCGGGGAATCGGATCCTCCTGTTCGTTTCCCGAGATCCAGACACGCCGGCCTTCATGCATGCGGCGGGGCCGGCCTCGTCGGCAATCCTGCTGGATCCGGGAGCCTTGAAAGAAGACGCGGAAGAGCACTACCAGGAATTCAAAAAGCGAATTGATAGCCACCCAGCCTCGCCAGGTCCTTCATGTCCCGATGTCTCACGTTCGGGCCTGGGCGCACAAACGAAGCCTTGCCATCCGTGAACGGGCTGGCCAGACGATACCCACACAAGGGGGGAGAGAATGGCTGAACCAGACCAATATCAGGAGCGCAACGAGCGCTATCACAAGGAATTTGCGGCCCAGCTTATCGAGCAGATCAAGAGAGGCACCGCGCCCTGGCAGAAGCCCTGGAAGCCGGGGGAGCGCATCGCGCCGCGCAGCCTCTCCAGCGATCGACCCTACCGCGGAAGCAACACCGTCCGCCTCATGGCCGTGGCCGCCGACAAAGGCTACTCCGATTCCCGCTGGGCCACCTACGGCCAGATCCGGGCGGCCGGTGGACAGATCCGCAAGGGCGAACGCGGGACCCGCATCCTTTCTTTCAAGACTCATTCAAGGGTTGCCGTCAAGGGCGAGAACGGGCAACCCGTCAAGGACGAGAACGGGGAGCAGGTCTACAGGCACGAGAAACTGGCCCGACCTTTCACCCGCATCTACACCGTCTTCAATATCGAACAGGCGCGCAATGTCAAGCCGGAGCCGAAGCCGGAGTCCGGCAAGGCCTGGCAGGCCCACAAACGGGCGGAGGCAGTCATCCAGGCCTCCGGCGTTCCCGTCAAGCACGTCCAGGGAGATCGGGCCTACTACTCGCTCGGCAGCGATGAGGTTGTCCTTCCCGAAAAGAGCCAGTTTCCGTCCGCCGACCACTACTACCAGACGGCGCTGCACGAACTGGGTCACGCCAGCGGCCATCCCGGCCGGCTCAACCGCGAGACGCTCCAGAAGGGCCTCGAGGACGGATTCGGCTCCGAGTCCTACGCCCGCGAGGAACTGCGGGCTGAGATCAGCGCAATGATGACCGGAGACCGGCTGGGGACCGGACACGACCCCAGCCGGGGAGCGGCCTACGTTTCAGGCTGGGTCGAAGTGTTGGACAAGAATCCCCAGGAGATCGTCAACGCATCGGCTGAAGCCCAGCGCATGTCCAACTACCTGGTCAGCCGCACCCAAGAGCGCCAGCAGGAACAGGGGGAAAAGACACAGGACGCCGCTGTTCCCGGACAACAACGAGACCAGCAATACCGTATTGTTCGGGTTCCACACCGGCCGGGCACCTACCGCATCCAGGACGCGCAAGACCCCAACCGTCCGGTCCCCAGTCCCTACGGGGGAATGTACGCCCCCAGGGACGATGCCGAGCGGGCTATCGAGAGGCTTCAGCAGGACCAGAAGCAGGGCCAGCGCGCGCCCGAGCCCGTCCGGGCATCCCGGGGCGCTATTGTCGAAAGCCCTTCCAAACTCGGAAGAACCGAGTCTTTCGTCACCTCTTCCCGTGACAGAGCTGTTGTCCGTGGATCCGGCCGCCCTGGCGTCCGGCAAGACCAGTTCCCCAGCCGGACAGCCTCCGAGAGATGACCCATGAGCCGCTGGCACCGCGATGTTGATCCTCGCCAACCGCCGCATCCTCGGGTCGCGGTTGAACGGAGCGATGCCCATCAAATCGCAGAGGACGGCCAGACTCGACAGCGGGCCAGTGATAGAAGCAAACAGTATGGAAAGCGCGGGCGCAAACATCCCCACGTCGATCTGCGCACCGGCCACCGCCGCGAGCTGGGCCGCACCCGCCACAAGGGTCTGGATATCAACGAGCGGACCCATGCCTGCCTGCAGGAAGTGGGCCTTTACCGCTGCGCTTCGCACCGCGATCTGGTCGAGGCCCACTTCTCGGGCAACCGCTTCGCCGCCGCCAAAGGCCTCCAGCGCCTGGTCCGCTCCGGAGCCATGCAGGAGCACCGGGTCCGAGGACCCAAGGGAGGCGCCTTCACCGTATACACGCTGACCAAAGCGGGAGCCGCCCTGGCCCAACGCCTCGCCGTCAAGCGCGGCCTTGACCCCGAGCAACGGGCCTGGGCCGGCATGGTGAAGCCCCGCGATGCGGCCCACGACGCCGATGTCGCCAAGGCCTGCCGCAAGGAGATTGAGGCCCTCACCGCCCGGGGAGCCCGGCTCCGGCGCATTCTGATCGACGCCGAGCTGAAAGGCATCCTGGCGAATCGTAGCGAAACCGCCCGCGTCAAGAAAGGCAAGGAAGAAGCCGACCGCGCCCGGCGGAAAGCGGCCACCCAGCTGCACCTGCCCTGCGACGACCAGGGACACGTGCAGATTCCCGATGCTCAGATCCAATACGTTGACGAGGCCGGGAACCTCGGCCGCGTCAACGTCGAGGTCGCTTCCGACCACTACCGGGAGGCCAGCGTCAAGGCCAAGAGCGCCGCCGGTTTCTCGATGCACGGAGGAAAGGCCGGCCAGGCACCGAACACCCGCACCAGCC
>JAPVWS010000414.1 GCA_027493295.1 Candidatus Versatilivorator vitaminiformans
GGCCTTCCACGACATTCTCGACGCCTTTCCGTTGCCCTGGTCCGCCTACGTGCGGCTGCTGTCCGTTAGCAACGAGAGCGCCCGCGAGTTCTACGAGACCGAGGCCCTTCGCGGCGGCTGGTCGGTCCGCCAGCTTGACCGGCAGATCGATTCCCAGTTCTACGAGCGCACCGCCCTCTCACGAAACCGGGCCGCCATGCTGGCCGGCGGGGAGGAGGCGCAACCCGGAGACGCCGAGCTTCCCGCCCAGCAGCTCAAAGATCCCTTCGTCCTCGAATTCCTGGACCTGAAGGACGAGTATTCCGAGAGCGACCTGGAGGAGGCCCTGATCCAGCACCTGGAAACCTTCCTCCTGGAGCTGGGAGACGACTTCTGTTTCATGGGCCGGCAGAAGCGGCTGCGCGTGGGCAGCCAGTGGTACCGGGTGGACCTGTTGTTCTTTCACCGCCGATTGCGATCACTCGTGGTCATCGACCTGAAGATCGGAGCCTTCAGCCACGCCGACGCCGGGCAGATGCACTTCTACCTGAACTACGCGCGGGAGCACTGGACGAGGGAGGACGAGAATCCCCCCGTGGGTCTGATTCTCTGTTCGGAGAAAGACGAGGCGCTGGCTCATTACGCCCTTGAGGGCCTGTCCAACACCGTAATGGCTGCCGAGTACCGCATCGCCCTGCCCGACGAACGAACCCTGGCGGCGGAGCTTGACCGGACCAGGCAGGAGATTGAGTTGCGTGGCTCGGCTATGGCCGAACTCTCAACCCGAGAAATAGAAACGTAAGCAGGGGCTTTTCGGAAAAGGGCGTCACTGCCAGCGGCAAGAAGGGATCACAATCTCAGACGGTTTTCATGTCCTATACCCTGGAGCAGTGTTTCAGGGTGAATGCAGGGAAGTCGAGACCGGGTGAATGGATACAGCCGTAGCTCAAGGTCATGCCAAGCCATCACCACAAGTAGAGGAGGCTAGTCCATGGGGCGCTCGGGTGTGTGAATTTGACCAATCCATCAGACTCGTGCGGCCCCATAGCGTCGGGGGCGAGCGAAGCGCCACCACACCCTAATCGGAGCGTGGGCTGTCGGGGTGCCCGCCCCGCAGTATTTGAGCGCGCCTGAGTTCTATCGCGTCTTGCAGCCGGTCTGAGCCGTACCTCTCGAGGATGTCGATGTCCCTGCGGAGAATCGGGTCGGACACCTTGACCTTATTCTCCGCCTGGCGCAGTTCCGTCAAGTCGCTGCCCCTGGCGCGACGGGTATTCTCCTTGCCAAAGAACCAGATCGTCAGCGCCAGAGCTATGACAACAACCAATCCTATGAGGTATAGCATCGTTCCTACCTCGGGTCCGCGAGTTCCGGCAGAAAGTACGGTCAATGGTAGCAAAATCAGGCGACTCTCGTCTTCCCCAACCATTCCTTGCACTCAGCCACAAACGGCTCCTGCCATCCCAGGGGCTGTGTGCCACAACCCCTCCGCCCGGCATGAGGAGGCCGCGCGTTGCCCCGGTCAACACGAGCGGGTTCGGAGTTTGCCGCAGTCTGAACTTCAGAGTCACCGGGGCCGAATCACGAAAAGGCTGGATGTCGTCAAGTATGACTCGGCCTGTATGATTCTCAATCCTGGTAAAACACATGCTCAAGCTCGCTTTCCCGTTGCTTCACTTTACGCCTAGAATGTTTCGGTTCGCCTTTGTTGCAAGAGAAACTGTCGACTCTCATACGGAAATCGGTCATCTGTGAAAACTCTTCAGACAAGCCTTCACTGGCTCACTCAGTGAAAGCCCGGAGATGAGAAAGGAAATGGCATCGTCGATTGGCCCAAGGACAAATAGGCTGAAGGTTCTAATCGTTTCCTTGTTTTGCCTGCTTACAATCAGCACAGCGTGTGTAGGGCAGGAAAGCGCAACGCCTACTCCCCTGCCGACTCCGTCCGGCCCGGCATTGACCGTAGAGGAATACTCAAAGGCTTGTTACTCCGCCTACGAGAAGACACTCAATGAACGAGGGCGCAGTCCAACCCAGGAACAGATGCGCCAATTCATACAGGAGACTCGTGGGCTCATACCGCCCCGTTCGATGGAAAAGTTTCATTTTGCGCATCTCGCCTATTGGGAAAGGTTGCTGGAAGGGGGGCCGTTCCTGGCTTCGAAGGAATGGACGGAGGCAGATGCGCAGATTGGTCAGATGGACGATGAGACTTACAGAGAGTTTGAGTCAAGAGAGTCCTGCGGTTTTGACGATTGGGCCGGTGAAATTCCTTAACGTGATGCCAAGGGCGAACCGCGATAATGTCTGTCGCCATTTGGCGTATCGCTCGAAAGAGGAGTATCATAGGGGTATAGGTTGACCCGGCGGTGTTGGTCGCACCCCGGGCCGTGGCTCCACCTGCGGGAACAGGTGACGCGGTCGCATTGTACTACTTGCGGACCCGCTCCCGGCAGGAGGCGGGTCTGTTCTATTTTTAGCCGCTAAGAACCGATTGGAGGTAAACATGCCGGGAACCAAAGTGAAAAAGCAGAAGTCCGAAGGCAACCGCGCCGCCATCTACGCCCGGGTCTCTGACAAGAGCCAGGACGGAGAGGACAAGACCTCCATCGCCGAGCAGACCAGCGACATGGAAGCCCACTGCGAACAACGGGGCCTGACCATCGTCGCCCGGTACCAGGAGGTGGGCCAGGGCTGGTCCAAGAAGCGCAGCCAGTTCCAGAAGATGCTGAACGACGCCAAGCTGGGCCGTTTCGACGTCATCGTCTGCTGGAAGTCCGACCGCCTCAGCCGGGGGATGTACCCCGCCGCTGCCCTGATGGAAGTCATCGAAGCCAGCCACGTCAAGCTGGAGGCGGTGATGGACTCCATCGACATGAAGACCTTCGGCCTTATGGCCGCCATCGGCAAGCTGGAACTGGACAGCTTCCGCGAACGGGCCTCCATGGGCAAGCGGGGCGCCGCCAAGGCGGGGCGCATCCCGGTCAGCAACGTCCCCTACGGCTACCGCGTCGGCGACAACGGCAGGCCGGAGATCGTGGAGGAGGAGGCCGAGGTGGTGCGCCGCATCTACCGCTGGTGCGTTGACGAGGGCCTGGGAGCCACGGTCATCCGTAACCGGCTGACCGCCGAGGATGTTCCTTTGGGCAGAGAGGGCAAGCGGTGGTGGGACGGCCAGATTCACCGCATCCTCACCAACGAGACCTACAAGGGTACGTGGTGGTACGGACGCGCCCGCTACGTCTCCACCGAAGACGGCGTCAAGGTCTACGACCAGGACCCCGAGAACTGGATCGCCGTTCCCTT
>JAPVWS010000415.1 GCA_027493295.1 Candidatus Versatilivorator vitaminiformans
CTGGCTAATATCATGCATCGGCTCAAGCGAATGGGATCGGAAGTGGTGCTCCTGGGTCCCACGCCCTTCCCGGCCAGAGATGCAGCCGTCCGCTCCTTCAGCCTCCGCGCCTCCCGGGAAGCCGACATCGCCCGGGTGCACTTCGTGGATTGCCTGCTTCCCTTTTACCAGGGCGGCCGGATCCCTCCGGGTCTGCTCTGGCCGGACGGACTTCACCTGACCGCCCAGGGACACCGGGTCCTGGGGGAATGGATCTGGGAAAAACTCCAGGCCACCTGAAGATCCCCGCACCTCTACTTTCACGCCTCCCGATGAGGATTTCCGCGTAGGCCTGCCCGCAGACAATTCCCCCACCGTCACCCCAAGATCCACCCGAGGAACTTGCGATTCCGGTCGGTCGAATCGGTCTCTCAGGCTCACCCTGCCCCGATTCCATAATCCTCCATCCCGACGCCACCGATGCGCCCTCCATTCCAGGGTCAGAACTACTTATTTAAAATGAAAATCATTTTCATTTACATTTAGAAAAGTTTGAGATATCTTCTCCTCGGCGTTCGACCTGGAAGTCAATGTCCCCTACTCGCCCTGCCGTCCAGGACTGAGCATGGGACCCCGGTCGAAGGCGCCGGAGTCGTCTTACGGAATTGGTCGTTTGCGCATTTCAGTGGCCGCATCTCTCAAACCTGTTTTTCAGTGGTGATCGGACCTTTCAGGCAGGAGAGGTCAAGAGCACACGGGAGGACGGAAACAATGTTCCGATTCAAACATCCGATTCATCGGTGGAGGACAGTGTCGAAGCGTGGCGGCCGCAAGGATGCCACTTCGGCATCCGGATTGGCTCTGGCTTCATTCGTCATCGTCGCGGTCACGGGAGCCCTGCCTCCGGCAATAGCCGGGCAGAACGGGCAGTCCGATGCCGTATCGGCAAGCGATCTGTTGCAACAGGCTCGGAAAAACCGGGAGGTCTTCACCAAGGATTTTCACGGTTTTCGCAGCAAGTTGACCGTTCGTCTGGACGGCGAGGCTCACCACGGCACCTGCCTGTTTCGGGTGCCGGGCACTCTGGAGATCGCGTTGAACGGTGGCAAGGCTCCCTCGGTAGTGGAGGCCGCCGTCAGGAACATGCTGATGCATCGCGTCCCGTCGTCAACCACCGTGACTACAAAGGCTCGCTACGGCGAACCGGATGCGCATTCGCTCGGGAGGAAAGTCCTGCTGGACGACAAGTACCAATCCACCTATCGCATCAAGGACCGTCAGATCCTCCAGGTCGATCGAACATTGCCGGAATTCCGACGGGTGCTGACGGTGCTGGAGACCAGGACGGCGGCTTCCGGAAGGTACCTGCCACGACATGTGTTTGCAGTCGTGGTCGATAACGACTCCGGCGCGATCCGCGAGGCCTGGACCTACATCACTCGTTTCCAGGAAATCGGCAGCAACTATCTCCCTCATTCCCGGCACGTGATCCGGACAGGCAAGGGGCGATCCAGCACCCTGCTGATTGAATGGCACAACATTGAACTGCTGAAGGAAGCAAGCGATGGATAGCACAGCATCGCGGCCATGAAGCGAGCAACGAAAAAAAACATGCGGGCAACGAATTGAAATAGGGGGAACACCTCATGAGACGAAAAAACCTTAACCTGCTATCGGTTCTGGCTGTGCTGTCACTGCTGGCGGTCGGCCCTCTGAACGCGCATTCCCAGGACCGGGTTGCGCTGGAGGGGGGTGTGTTCGACGTTTCGGGCGCCCCGCTCCCGGACGCCACCGTCTTCGTGAAAAACCTGGAGACCGGACTCGAGGTTTCTCGGCAGGTCGATTCCCAGGGTGAGTTCTCGCTGGATATCCGGGCGGGCCACTACCGGGTCAGCGCGGCGGTGAACGACTTCCAGACGGCGTCCGAGACGGTCGACCTGACCAGTGGCGCCAGTGGTCCCCTGGTGCTGAAACTGGCTCCGGCGATCCTGACGCAGTCGGGTTTCCGATTGTGGGGGCGCGAGGAGTCAAGAGCGGCATCCTCAACATGAATCGGCAGTCGACCAATCGTCTCGACCGGGTGGAGATCGTCAAGGGCGCCTCCTCGGCGCTTTACGGATCGGACGCGATCGCCGGCGTCATCAACATGATCACGCGGGAACCCCGTCAGAAATTCGATGCCAACCTGAGCAGTTCCATCGGATCCCGCGGCGCCGCCGACCATCGCGCCGATGCCGGGTTTGTCCACGAAGACTGGTCGGGCTTCTTCTCCGCCGAGCGCCACAAGCGGAACCCCTACGACCTGACGCCCCAGAACTACGACACTACCGGACCGGGGTACCGCAGGTACGACACCATGGCCAAGATCACACGCGACATCACCGATACCGTGGACCTCAATTTTCTGGCCAACGCCTTCGACAACCGCGAGATCAGCGTGTACTCCGGGAGATCCGGAAGTCAGACCACTACCACCAACGACAGCGCCATCAACTACGGCTTGACGCTGAATGCGGCGTTGTCCCCGTTCACCCAGTTGCAGACCCGCGGTTACTACGGGAAGTATGACGAGAACTCGGTGGTGGATCTCGCCAGTATTCCGGGAACCATGGATGACACGGCCAACCTGAACGAACGCCTCTACCGGTTCGACGCCAACGTCTCTCACGTCCTGGGCAGACGGCAACTGCTCCAGGGAGGCATCGACGTGACCAGCAACGAGTACCGCGGATACAACCGTCTGCTCGGCGACAACGCCGGACAGTCGGTCCGCATGGTGGACGCCTGGTTCCAGGACCGCATCCAGGCGCATCCCCGGCTCAGCCTGACGGTCGGGGGCCGGGT
>JAPVWS010000416.1 GCA_027493295.1 Candidatus Versatilivorator vitaminiformans
CCGGCCAGGTCGATCACCTGCCAGTCGGCCAGCTTCAGGTCGTCGCCGGTGGCCGGGTTGTCGAAGACCGCGCCCCAGGCTCCCGGGCCGTGCCAGCGGGACAGCGGGGGCCACATCTTGTGAGGCAGGGTGCGGACCAGGCCGCCCAGCGTCCGATGGTCCGGAGGGAGCTTGTAGAGGTCCACAATGCGGTCGTGGAGCTCGGTGGTGTCGGCGCCGGACAGCTCGCCGCCGCCGATCCTCAAGAGGCGGGCGACCCAGCCGGCCAGGAATTGGTAGGTCCGCTCGGTCGCCGGCAGGGAGAAAGGGCGGAGCTTGAAGGTCGTGCTTCCGGAGTCGGAAGGGGAAAGCTCCAGGTAGGAGCCGCCCAGGAAGGAAGTGAGCCAACGGTAGGAACCGCCCAGGTCGAGGATCAGGACGCGCGGCTTGTACTGAAGGGCGGAGACCAGCAGGAAGTTGAGGGTGAAGCTCTTGCCGGCGCCGGTCGCGCCAAGGATGAGAGTGTGCCCCACGTCGCCGGCGAAAAGGTCGTAGTGATAAGGGGTGCGGCTGCGCGTTTCCAGCATAGCGAGCGCGGGCCGGCGCAAGTGTTTGCTGGTGGGTCTGCCCCGGGAGGCTCCGAAGACGGGAGCGAGGCAGGCCAGCAGTCCAGCCGATCCAAA
Source organism: Candidatus Versatilivorator vitaminiformans (assembly GCA_027493295.1). Taxonomy (GTDB): domain Bacteria; phylum Acidobacteriota; class Terriglobia; order Versatilivoradales; family Versatilivoraceae; genus Versatilivorator; species Versatilivorator vitaminiformans. The sequence continues at coordinate 663 of JAPVWS010000416.1, forward strand.
GACGCTGCGGACGTTGCGGCTGGGCGGCTGCCCGGGCAGGCGGCAGAACCAGGCCGGGAGCTGTCCGTAGCCTTCCCGGATCACCTTGGCGTCGTAGGTGTTGAAGATCCTCCGGACCTCGGCGTCCAGGCGGTCGATCTGGTCATAGTCGCCATGGAGGGTAACGGTGCAGGTGATGGAACCGTAGGAGACGCCATCGGCTTCCAGCTCGACCAGGGCGCTGCCCAGCCGGCTGGATTCCGCCTCAGCGGCGGTGTCTGTCATGGCGGCGGCGGTTCCCTGGGTCTCCTGCATGTGGGCGGACATGGAGTAGCGCTTGGAGAAGTAGTGGCGCTGGGCGCTGCGGATCTTTCGCCGGGCGGGGTCAAGGCCCCATCGCTTCCACTCCAGGCTTACGGTCGAGGTCACGTCCAGCCGGAAAAGATCGGCCAGGAGGTTGGCCTTGGCCTCCCCGGGTGGGGAAAGCATGGAATAGACGAGCACGGGCTCGCCGTCGAGGCGGAGATAGCGCCTTTCGGCCTCAAGCTCCGACACGGCGAGCTGCCAGTTGAGACCGCCTCCCGTGGCTCCGCCCCAGGGTGTGCCCGGGCGATTCACCAGCTCGGACAGGAAGCGGGAGCCTTCCTGCGGGCCAAGCAGCTCGATGGGGGTGATGTCGGAAACCAGGGCGCGACTGGCGGCTACGGCCTGGCGGAACTGCTCGGCGGCGGCGTCAACGGCGCGACGGAGATAGACAACCTCGTCAGGCTTCTTGCGCTGGGCCATCCACTGGCGCAGCCAGGTTGTCACTCCGCCGTTGACCTCGGAGCCGGTTGCTTGAAGACCGGAGTCGTAACACCAGGCGACGTAGACGGAAACATCGGACACGCGGCCGGCCAGGAACTCGCCTCGGCGTTCCTGTGATAGTCGGACAACCTCGCCTGCGTCTGCGACCGGCGTCGGGATCTGCGGCGGCCGGCGAAGAAAGTAGAAATAGAGCCGCATCCTGTCGTCCAGGTTGGACAAGGCCCGCTGCCAGCGGTCGATTACCCGGTCGAGGTGGGCAGCCGGGCGGCCGTCCAGGGGAGCCGGAGTGAGCTGGCCGACGGCGATGAGGTTGCCGTTTCGGCCCAGCAGACTCTCGCCATCGGGGAGCCACCCCCACCAGGGGAGCTCGTCGGCCAGGGAGCCGGCCGCCTCGAAGTCCTTGATTTCATCTCTCAGGTTCATTCCCGAATTCTCACAACCCATGGAGAGCCGCTCCACTTGCCCGGATCGTAGCGTGCGCGGAAGCTCGCCGAGACCTTCAGGATCGAAAGCATGGCCGGGTCTTTCCTCCAGGCCAGCAGGCCGGCGGTGTAGAGAACGCCAAAGATCACCCCTCCGATCAGCAGGGAGTTGATGGCGTTCCAAAGCGCCAGGGCGACAGTTGCGGACAGAAGAAACCATCGACGCTCGACGCCCATCATTTTCAGCGGGGCGCTCAAGGTGGCATGCCCCCGCCAGATTTTCGGGCCGTCCATGG
>JAPVWS010000417.1 GCA_027493295.1 Candidatus Versatilivorator vitaminiformans
AAGAATCTACGTGCGTATCCGGTTCCTGTTTGGGTTCGCCGCCCGACATCGAGAACCGGCAAGAGTGCCTGGCGACTAGACCGGTGAGTTTCGCCGGCGGCTCCCGGACGGCTGCCATCGGCTAGCCTGTTAGTCGACGCTCCACATCCGCCGCACAGGCATCAGCGGAGGGAACGGCTACTTAAGTTTGTTTAAGCAGCAAGTGCCAATTGATCATCAGCAGTTACGTTTAGGTCCATCTTTTTAACGAGGGGATGGTCCTCGGCACGCATCTTCAGCCTCGATAATCCCGTCGAAACCTTTTCGCCCCCAGGGGAGTCTGCCCCGCTGAAGACTCGACAGCGGATGAGGTAGGTTCATTATAGGCGGGCTTCCAAGGGGCTGTCAAGCTGACCGGAGCAACCACAGTTCTTTTAGAATGAGTGGGATAGGTGGTCTTTGCGACCGCGTCGGCGCGCAGTGCTACCCGCTATGCGCCGGCGCGCTTCCCTCCCCTGCTTCGATCCCAGCGAACAGGTCGGTTTCGGGCCTCGACACCAGCGTCGGCCCCCAGGCCTGGCGGAAGGGCTCGCTCGAGAGGGCGGCTTCCGGATCGGGTCGGTGGAACCAGATCCGATTGATGGAGAGGTGCTGGGTGCGGTGAGCTTTCAAGGCCTCGGCCTTGCGCGCCGACCAGGCCTGGATGTCGACCAGGAAATCGACGCCCGGCCGGTCGCCCAGCGGTGGGCCGGCCCCGATCTCCTCGGGCCGCAGGGGCGGCGTCCAAAGCAGGCGGGCTACTCGATGGGGCTTGCCGGCCTCCGGCAGCCAGCGGGGGTCGGCCGCGGCCGCGATGGCATCGGAGGTGAACCGGCTGATGGCGACATGGTCCGGGTGTTGGTTGAACCCGTTGGGGTCGAAGGTGATGACTACCGCCGGCCGGTAGCGGCGGAGCAGCCGGACGAGCTGCCCGCGGATCTGCGCCGGGTCGGCGTTGCACAGCTCCTTGTCCCGGTATCCCAGCAGGTGGAGCGCATCGATGCCCAGTATTTCCACCGCCCGGCGCAGCTCGCTTTCTCTCACCCGGGGCAGCTCTTCTCTGGAACAGACTGGAGGATCTCCCACCTTTCCGGCATCGCCCAGGGTGGCGGTGGCCAGCACCAATCGAACTCCCCGGGCTCCGTACTTGCAGGACACACCCGCCACCATGAAGCTCTCGTCGTCGGGATGGGCCAGGCAGAAGAGGATGGTGGGACGGTTTTCCATGGGGTGCCTCGTAGTCTAGCAAAGACGGAGGACAACCCGGCATGCAGGGCTCTCCCTTGATACTTCGCTATTGCTGGAGCCGGTACCCTCGGATAGAGTAGCCCTTCCTGATGGTGCGGCTCCGATCGGGCGATCGGGATGTTGCCGCAAGCCGCGGCGCGCTTGGCCTTGTATCCCGCTGCCGGTGCGTCCCTCTCGTTTCGTTGCCAAGCACAGGAGGCAAAATTCTCATGCTTAGACCGGTTTCTCTCATCTCGAACACCCTGATAGTGGCGCTCTGGGCCGCGAGCCTGTCGGGCCTGGCGACACGGGCCGAAGCCGCCCCCTCGAAGGATGCGAAGGCTCAAGAGGTCGCCGCCAAGCTGATGGAAGCCCTGGGGGGCCAGGACAACTGGGACCGGGCCCGCTATCTCCGTTTCGACTTTGTGGTGAAGCGGGAAGGAAAGATCGTGTCAACGGTCAAGCACCTCTGGGACCGTTACACCGGGCAATATCGCGTGGAAGGCAAGACCGGGGACAAGGGAGATTACGTGGTCTTGTTCGAGGACATCAATGCGAAGAAGGGCCAGGCCTTTCGCAATGGCAAGGCCGTCGAGGGGGAGGACCACCAGAAGCTGATCGATCTGGGCTATGGCCGCTTCATCAACGACACTTACTGGCTGCTGATGCCCTACAAGTGGAACGATCCGGGAGTTCACCTGAAGTACGAAGGAACTGCCAAGGGGGATGGGGGCACCGTGTGGGATAAGGTCCTTCTGACCTTTGACGACAACGTGGGTCTCACGCCCAAGGACCGCTACTGGGCTTACATCAACCAGGAGACGGGGGTGATGGATCGCTGGGAATACATTCTGAAAGGCGGAAAGGGTCCGGCGACCGGGTCCGACTGGGTTCGGTGGGAGCGGTTCGGAGGCATCCTGCTGTCTCAGGAAAAAATCGTCCGAGGACGCCCAGTGAGCATTCTTTTTCACAACCTGCAGGTATCGTCAACCACCGACGAGACTCCCTTCACTTCGCCGGAAGCAAATCTGTAGAGGCGCCGGGAGCAGCACCATGTCCGACAAACCCCACCGGCGGGAAACCGACCTGATCCATGCGGGGGAACCCAGGCCCCGCATCGAGGGGGCGGTGACCCTGCCGATCTTCCAGTCATCCACCTTCGAGTTCGGGGGTGAATCCGACTACGACCGCATCCGCTATCTCCGGCTCAGCAACACCCCCAACCACCAGGCCCTGCACCAGAAGCTGGCGGCGCTGGAAGGGGGCCAGGCGGCGCTGGTGTCGGCCAGCGGCATGGCCGCCATCGCCAGCACGCTGCTGGCCTGCCTGGACGCCGGCGATCACCTGCTGGCCCAGGACTGCCTCTACGGCGGCACCCATGGATTGATCACGGATGAAATGGTGCGGCTGGGGCTGAGCTACGACTTCATCCGGGGCGACGATCCCGACTCCTGGCAGCGGTGCCTGAAGCCCAACACCCGG
>JAPVWS010000418.1 GCA_027493295.1 Candidatus Versatilivorator vitaminiformans
CGGCAAGACGGCCATCACCCTGAACAACTTTGCCAAGCTGCAGAGCCTGGGCGAGGACGATCGGGACGACATCCTCTCCTGCATCAGCTTCCTGGTCGGGGATGTCTGCGAGGCCAGGGACCTGCTGGGTTAGTCTCGGAGTGCCTGACCCGCTTTTCTTACCAAAGGAGTCGACAACCATGGGGATCCTGGACAGATTGTTTCGAGTCAGCAAGGGCAAGCTCAACGAAGGCGTTGACAAACTGGAGGATGCCACCTTCGAGTCGACCCTGCGGCAGAGCATTCGGGACATGGAGGACCAGCTTCACCGGGTGATCCGGTCCGCCGCCGATGCCATGAGCAACTGCAATCGCCTGGAAGCCGAGTACGGCAAGCATCTGGAGCAGTCCAAGGACTGGGAAGGCAAGGCCCGGAAGGCCCTGCTGGCGGGCAACGAAGATCTGGCCAGGAAAGCCCTGGCCAAGAAGACCGAATGCGACCAGCAAGCGGCATCTCTCAAGGATGCGGTGGATCAAGGCGTGGCCGCCCGCGACAAGCTCAAGAACCAGGTGGAGCAGCTCCGCCGCAAGATCGACGAGTCCAAGCGCAAGGCCAGCACGCTCATCGCCCGGAAGAACGCCGCCAACGCCCAGAAGAAGATGGCCCAGGTGATGAGCGGTCTGGGAACCGACGACAACGCCTTTGCTTCCATTTCGCGTTTCGAGGAGGCCGTCAACCGGGAAGAGGCCACTGCCAAGGCCTACGAGAACATGTCGGTCGGCGCCGACCCCGATCTGGAAAAAGAGTTTGCCGCCCTGGACGTCTCCACCACCGACAGCGAGCTGGACAGGCTGAAGGCCGAGGTGGAGTCCTCCAAAAGGCCGTAGGCCGGGGGCAGACTGCACCTCGCCATGACCGAAGTCCTCATCCTGATCCTGCTGGGCCTGGCGGGCTATCTCCTCTACAGGGCGCTTCGCAAGAAAAAGCCCAAGGCGGAGGCCTTGCCCCAGAGAGCCGACCTGGCCAACCTCACCATCAAGGATGCGACCCGGGGGGACAACATCATCCTTTCCGGAGCCGGCCAATCCTATGAGGACCTCTCCTTTACGGTGGACCGACTCAACCGCTACGAGTCCGACGGCGAGCAGTGGTTCGAGGTGAGCGGCTTCAGCGCCGGCAAGAGAATCTTCCTGGAGTGGTCCGAGGACGACGAACTGGAGATCACCCTTCAGAGGCAAGGTGAGCTGCACCTGGAAGCCATCGGCGTCTCCGAGGAAGATCTGGCCCAAATGGACGAGGAGAGGTCACGGTCCCGTTTCATCGAGTATCAGGGCAAGCGATGGAACTACCGGGAAAGCGCCGAGGCCGGTTACTTCAAGGACGACGGGCCGGAGGGCGAGGGATTCTACTACTGGAAGTTCGATTGCGACGAGTTTCAGCTCTTCATCGAGAAGTATGAGGGCGACCCATTCGAGGTCGGCATCTCGGAAAAAATCAGCCCCAGCCGGGTCAGGATCTTCAGAGCCTAGCCGGCAGTTCTCACCGGCAGTGGGCGCCCGGCACGGGCTCTGACCGACAGCCTTCACCACAGGATCCAAACGACGGTGCCGCAACCATCTTCCCTGTCATGCACCGAGCGACCGGTTGAGAATCGCAGGCCGGGGCTCGCCGTACAATACCAGGACACTTCCCACCGAAATCTGCGCCTCTGCCTGTTTCGGCAGGCCATCGACACCTCCCGCTTCAGGGTCGTGTCCTCGGCTGGCCTGCGCCACCTCGACCTGGACATCCGGGTTCACGTGATCGGGGCCAGCCACCTGATCCAGTGCGGGCGCTGGTCGGAACTGCTCTCCTGCGCCGCCGAAAGCGAGATGGCTCCGGTCTTTGCCCTGGGGCCCGACTTCTCCGGCCGGCAACCCTTCCGCTACCTGGACGGGGATCTTCACTTCGAATTCGAAATCGGGCTCATTCCAACAGAAGGGGATTCGGGGCTGGAGCAGCTCGATCGAGCGCAGGCCCGCATCAGCCACTATCCGGTCCACCTGGCCTCGGAGTTTGCGACCGACAATGCCGGCCATTGCCCGCCGGTGACCTGCCTGGGAGTGCGTCCCCTGGAGCGGGGGCTGGAAGTGAGTTCCCTGCACTACTATCCCCAGGAGTCCACGGCGGTCTTGAGCCGTTCAGTGACCTCGGTTCGGTAGGAGGAGAACCATGGACAGACAATCCCTGCTCTACGCCTCGGCCGGAATCGCCATGCTGGCTCTCCTGGTGGTGGTTCTCACCTACTCGGGAGGGGGGTTGAACCCGCAGACCCAAGCCGGCCTGGCCACCGCCGAGCAGCTCCTGAACAGCTCACGGGCCAACTATGGCGAGCTGAGCCGCGAGGCCCGCTCCCTGATCGACTCCATGGCCGGGCTGCCTCAGTCCAGGCGGGAGCAGTGGCTCACCCGACTGGACCAATCGGAAAAGGACCTGGAATCTGCCTCCAACGAGCTGGAACAGGCCGCGGAACTGGCTACCCAGGACGACGATGAACTGCGGGTGGAGATCGAACGCCGCATCGACCAGTCCAGGCAGAAGCGGACCCAGGCGCTGCAGTCCACCAGCGAAATACTGGATATGGCCAGGACCGTCAGCGAGGTGGACAAGAACCGCGGCCGCTACGTCGGGGAGGCCCGTGCCGGCTATCGCCAAATTTCCGTCTACCGCCCCGCCAGCGTCGCCGGCGCTCGCAGAGCCATGATCGACTGGCCCGAGAAAAAGGCCGACTTGAGCCAGGCCATCCAACAGATGGCTGACGTCAAGGCCCGGTCGGAGTCCCTGTGGAAGGAACGCTCCCGGGCCATTGGCGCGCCCGACGCCGATGCCCTGCTGATCCTGGAGACTCACCAGAACCTGCAGGCCGACGGGCTGCAACTGGCGCGGCTGGACAGCCAGCTCGGCCAGAAGGTGGATCAGCTCTACCTCTCCTGGGACAGGATCCTGGTGGACATGGACATCCGGGAAGGGGAGACCCTGACCCTGCACCACAAGTACAAGACGGTGACGGTTCAAATCCAGGATCCCCAGAAGAAACAGGGCACCCACTCCGAAAGTGAGTCCTGGGTGCAGGTTTCCAAAGCCACTTTCGACGCCCTGGAAGACAAGCTGGGGATGTCGGTGGCCCGCAAGCCGGCGGGGAAATACGAGGAAGAAGCCGAATCCCTGGCCCAGCCGGCCGGTTATTCCTACGTGGCGCCCCCGGGGCAGAGCAACCAGTACGGGCAATGGCGCCGGGACAGCCACGGAGGTTCCTTCTGGGCCTTTTACGGCCAGTACATGTTCATGCGCGCGATGTTCTGGGGACCCGCCTACCAGCCCATCCTGCCCCGTGACTACACCGACTATCGCCGATCCTACACCTCGGGCAGAACCTACTACGGCCGCACCGCCGCCGGCCGGCCTCGCTACGGCACCAACAGCCGGACGACGGCTTCCACCTATCGGTCCTCTCGCTACGTGAGAAGCGGGGGCTATCGAAACTCCTATTACAAGCGGAGCGGCGGCAACCTCAGGGGGTATCGATCCTCTCGATACCGAACCGCCGGCGCCGCCGGGCGAGGGGGTTCCTACCGGTCTCGCGGCAGCCGCTCCTTCTTTGGAGGCAAGTGACCATGGACTGGATCGAACTGGGAGTCAGCCTCTGCTACGTAGTTCTCGGCGCGGTCATTCTGATGATCGCCAAGTTCGTCAACGACCTGCTCACGCCCTACGCACTCGACGAGGAGCTGACGGTCCGGGACAACCCCGCCATCGGACTGAGCCTGACCGGCTATTACGCCGGGGTCATGATTATCTTCCTGGGCGCCTCCACCGGAACCGAGGGCGACTTGCTGAATCTCAACCGGCTGTTGCCCGAGTTGGGCGTGGTGGCAGCCTACGCCCTGGGCGGAATCGTCCTCCTCAACCTGGGCAGAAAGCTCCTGGACAGGCTGGTGCTGCGCCACTTCAGCATCTACAAGGAACTGGTCCAGGACAGAAACGTGGGGACCGGAGCCGTTCTCTGCGGGGCCTATGTCGCCACCGCTCTCATCCTGGCGGGAGCGATCTACGGTGAAATTCCCCCGGAATCCGCCTTTGCCGGAGCCTGGACCGGCCCCATCACCGCCCTGTGCTACTTCGTTGCGGGTCAGGTGACGCTGGTCCTCTTTTCCTTCTTCTACCAGTGGATCACCCGCTACGACATTCACGCCGAGATCGAGAAGGACAACCCGGCGGCGGGGGTGGCATTCGGCGGAAACATGGTCGCCCTGGGCATCCTTTTGCTCAAGGCAAGCGCCCACGACTTCGAATCCTTCAGCGCCAGTCTCACCGAGTATGCCAGCCTGGCGGCCGTCGGCTTCGTGGCACTCTTCCTGTTGCGTGAAATGGTCGATCACGCGCTGCTGCCACGGACCCGCATCGCCCACGAAATCGCGGTCGACAGGAACCTGGGGGCCGCCTGGATCGAGTCGGTGGTGGCCATCGGCATGGCGTCCATCCTCTTCTTCATGCTCTAAACCCTTATCTCCCCATGAACCGATTCCGACATGCGCGGAAGGTGCTGGCGGCGTCCATGTTCGTCATGGGGGCTTGCGGGATTGCCTACGAGTACACGCTGGGGGCGCTGGGCAACAACCTGATGGGTTCCTCCCACGAGCAGATTTTCGTGGTCATCGGGTTGATGATGTTTGCCATGGGCCTGGGAGCCACCCTGCAGAAGAACATCAGCGGCAACCTGGTGGACAAGTTCCTGCTGGTCGAGATTCTGCTGGGACTGACGGGAGGGATCAGCGCCCTGGCCATCTACCTGGCCTACGTCTATTCCTCCAGCTACATGCTGCTGCTGTGGGGATTCTCCCTGGGGATCGGCATCCTCATCGGTCTCGAAATCCCCCTGCTGATCCGCATCAACCGCGAGTATTCGGCCAGCCTCAAGACCAACCTGTCCGAGATCCTGAGCATGGACTACGTGGGCGCGCTGGTGGGGGCCCTGCTGTTCACCTTCGTCCTCTTCGCCAACCTGTCCGTCAACCAGATCGCCGTGGTCCTGGGATGCGCCAACCTCCTGCTGGCCCTGCTGGGGCTGGCCTACTTCCGCCCCCTGCTGCGCCACTTCAGGAAGCTTCTGCTGCTCTCCTGCGCCAGTGCGGCGCTGCTGGGCTGCCTGCTGGCCCTGTCGGAGGACTGGCGGGTATCGCTGGAGCAGCGGACCTACAGCGATCCCATCATCTACAGTCATACCTCCAGGTACCAGCACATCGTCATGACACGCAGGAACGACCGGCTCAGCCTCTTCATCAACGGCCACCTGCAGTTCAATTCCCGGGACGAGCGGATTTACCACGAGATGCTGGTCCACGTCCCCTTTTCGGTGACCTCCTCGCGCGCCAGGGTGCTGATTCTCGGAGGTGGAGACGGCCTGGCGCTCAGGGAGGTGTTGAAATACGATGGGGTGCGGCGGGTGGACTTGGTGGACATCGATCCCTCCATGACGGACCTGGCCGCCACCCATCCCGACCTGGTTCGACTCAACCGGGGAGCCCTGTTGGACGGACGTGTCACTCTGCGTCCGGCGCTGGGCGTCTCCGAGGGAGAAATCCGGACCGTCTCCCGTCCCAGCAAGCTGGCCCCCTCCCGGCTCGACGACACCGTCTATCCCCAGGCCAGGGTCCGGGTATACAACTTGGACGCAGACCTGTTCGTTCGCGGCCTGCTGGGACCCTACGACCTGGTGATCGTCGACTTTCCCGATCCGAAATCGGTGGGCACGGCCAAACTCTACTCCCTGGATTTCTATCGCAGGCTGGCCCGCCAACTCGGCCCCAGCGGCCTGGTGGCGGTGCAGTCCACCTCGCCCTATCACTCCCGGGAGATGTTTCTGTGCATCGGAAAGACGCTGCGGGCCGCCGGCTACCGGGCCCTGCCCTACCGGCAGAACGTCCCCAGCTTCGGGGAGTGGGGGTGGCACCTGGCCTGGCTGCACGACCAAACCAGCGAGTCGGACATGAAGGAAGAGCTGGAGGGGCTGACATCCATCGAGGTTCCGACCGGCTATCTCACCGCGGCCCTGGTCTCCAACGCCACCGCCTTCGGCAAGCGCTGGCTCGACGACGCCCACATCGAAATCAACACCAAGTTCCGGCCCACCATTCTCCAATACCACCGGCAGTCCTGGAGAAACTGACAAGGAATCCTTATACTTTGCCCTGCTTTTCATCGGAGCCTTTTGCAAAATTCGGCAGCGGGACGTTTGCCGGAAATGGCCACAAAAGGCACAAAAACACAATTTGTGACTTTTGTGCTTTTTGTGGTTAGACAGCATTTTTCATCGGGTCCCACCCGATATTGAAGAAGGCACGACCTCAGGTTTGCCGGCAAGATGACCTGTCCGCTACGAATTTTGCAAAACGCTCATCGATCTGACACGACTCATGGGGAGGGAGGCCAGCATGCGGACTACGTGGAGTTTTCATACTGCCGGAGCCATTCACTTCGGCAGAGGCGCCACCGATCAACTGGGTGAGATTGCTCGGGAACTGGGAGCCAGCCACGCCCTGGTAGTCACCGACACGGCTCTGGTGAAAGCCGGTCTGGCCGACCAGGTGCAGTCCCGGCTGGCTTCCGCTGGTGTGCGGGTGACCCTCTTCGACGGCGGCGAGCCGGAACCTTCCATCGCCGCACTGCTCCGCTGCCACGACTTCGCCTCCCGGCACAAGCCGGACCTGCTGGTGGGATTGGGAGGCGGCAGCAACATGGACCTGGCCAAGACGGTGGGTGTCCTGCTCACCTACGGAGGCCAGCCCCGGGACTACATGGGTGAAGGGAAGGTTCCGGGCCCCATCCTGCCGCTGATCGCTGTGCCCACCACGGCCGGAACCGGCTCCGAAGTCACCCATGCGGGAATCCTGACCGACACCGAGAACAACATCAAGGTGGCCATCGCCAGCAACTACCTGAGACCCCGGGCGGCGGTGGTGGACCCGCTCATGACCGTGACCTGTCCTCCCAAGGCCACGGCAGACAGCGGGATTGACGCTCTCACCCACGCCGTGGAAGCCTTCATGGCCACCGACAGCTCCCAACTTGAAATTCCGCAAGGCGAAATTTCCATCTATCAGGGCCGCAATCCCCTGGGGAACGCCATGGTGGAGCCGGCGGTCAGCCTCATCGCCAGCCATCTTGCCGACGCCGTCAGGGACGGCCGGAACCTGGCGGCCAGGGAGGGCATGCACCTGGCAGCGCTCATCGCGGGAATGGGGTTCAGCAACGTGGGCGTGGGCGCGGTCCACGCGCTGGAATACCCCATCGGCGGGGCGGTGCATTGTTCCCACGGCTGCGGCAACGGTCTGCTTCTGCCCTATGTGATGGAGTTCAACAAACCGGCCCGAGTGGAGGCCGTGGCCCGCCTGGCCGAACTCATGGGCCTGGCTGCCCCATGACGTCGTCGATGGAGTTGGCGATGTAGAGGGGACGGCCTCCGGGGTTGACGTACTCCTTGGTCCAATCGATGCCCATGGCCTTGTAGATGGTGGCAAAGAGGTCGCCCATGGTGACCCTGCGTTCGGCCACCTGAGCCCCCTGCTCGTCGCTGGCGCCCACCACTCGCCCGCCCTGAATGCCTCCGCCCCCCAGAATCAAAGACCAACAGTCCGGATAGTGATCCCGCCCGTTGTTGGCGTTCAGATGGGGGGTGCGACCGAACTCGCCCATGGCCAGCACCACGGTGGAGTCCAGCAGCCCGCGCTGCTGCAGGTCCTCCAGCAAGACCGAAAGGGTCTGGTCCAGGGTGGGGGCCAGCTTGTCCCGCAGCCTCTGGTCGTTGTCCTTGTGGGTGTCCCAGGCCCCGTGAGCGTAACCCGAGGTGGTCACAAAGCGGCAGCCTGCTTCCACCAGGCGCCGAGCCAGCAGCACGCTTTGACCGACCCGGGTGCGTCCGTAGGCATCCTTGGTCCGTTCCGACTCCTGGGACAGATCGAAGGCCTGCTTGACCCTGGGCGAAAGCAGCATGGTCAGAGCCTGGTTGGTGAAGCGGTCCATCTTGCCGAACTCGGCGTGCTTCTCCTTCTGGCGGAACCCCCGATCCACCGCCTGCAGAAACGACCGGCGGTCGGCAATATCGGCAGCCGTCAGGGTATCGGGCAGGGACAGGTCCGGAATCTGAAAGGACTCCTGGTTGGGATCGGGCAGAATGATGGGATCGTATTCCGAACCCAGAAAGGCCGAGGTGTAGGCATCCATGTAGGAGAAAAAGTCGGTCTCCTGGTGCTCCGGGACCATGATGTAGGGCGGAAGGTTGTTCCTCGGACCCAGTTCCTTGGAGATGATCGAACCCAGGCTGGGAAACTTCAAGGCCGGATTGGGGCGGTGGCCGGTCAGCGCGTAGTGGGTGCCCTGAGGATGGTTGTTCTCCTCGGTGTGCATGGAGCGGACAATGGCCAGCTTGTCCATGTGGCCGGCGATTCGGGGAAAGATCTCCGAGATCTGAATGCCGTCGGCCCGGGTGGGAATGGCATTGAACTGGCTGTGGGGCTTAAACGCGGCATCTTGTCAGGCGATGGTTACAGGTCAGATTCTCCAATGCTCGCAACTTTCATCAAATGTTTTTGCAACCCTGTTTTTAACGGTTTGTTTCCATGCACAGGTACTGCGATTCGAGCATCGATGCCTGCCTTGGTATAGATATGATGGCTTCCGTTAATTCTCCTTAGTTTCCAACCTTTACCTTCTAGCAGACGGCAGAAATTCTTGCCGCTTACCGTCTTCAAATGGCTATCTCCATCACCTTATCTTTCTCAGATAGATCAATGCGTTGTACGTCCACAGACAAGCAGCCCTCAACGGCTTCGTACAGATTGCTTAATAGCTCATCAAAGGTATCGCCCTGTGTGGCACAACCAGAGATAGACGGCACTTCAGCCCAGTACCCACCTTCTTCCGCTACATGTATGACGACCTTGAGTTTCACCAATTATTCCCTGAGTTCGATTGGTACGCGGTCAATGATTATAGGTAAACTGGCGGGAGGCCAGCAACCCCCAGGCCAGATTTTCCACACCCTTACGGCGAGAAGCAGCCCCCTCGATCAGGGCCAGGAGCCGGGTTTCCTCTTCAGCCGTCGGAAAGCGCGAAAGCGCAGCCAAATAGAGTTCCCGAACGATCTCCCTGTCGGAGGCGCCGGCCGACAGGAGCCGACTCACACGGCCTCCCTTGGCCGCGATCTTGGTGGTGTAGGTGGAGCCGACCAGCAGGTGCAGGGCCTGCCTGAGGGTGGAACGGTAGTCGCGCCAGGGCATGCTGTCCCGGCTGACGGGCTCTCCTGAAAGTTGATAGGTTCCGGACCGGGCGATGGCGCGCATCAGATGCTTGAGATCGTAGCCGCTCAGACGAAAATCCTCGGCCAGGGCCTGCAGCAGCTCGGGGTGGCTGGCGGGGTTGCCGGGCCTGAAATCGTCCACCGGCTCGACCAGGCCCTTTCCGAAGAAGTTGGCCCACACCCGGTTGACGATGGCCTGGCTGAAGTAGGGGTTCTCCGGCGACGTCATCCAGTCTGCCAATTGCTCCCGGGGGTTGATGCCCGCGGAGGGGGGCAGTGAGCCGTCCAGGAAACTGGGGGCCACTTCCCGCCGGCGGCGGGGGTGAATCACCTTGGGCCCTTCCGGCTGTTCCTCGTTTCCGGAAAGGTCATCCATGAAGACCGAGAGGTCGCGGATTCGGGTCAACTGTCCGTAAAAGGCGGTAATTCCCCAAAACTGATCCTGAGTCCAGGTCTCGTAGGGATGGTCGTGGCACTGGGCGCAGTCCAGGCGTATGCCCAGGAAGACCCGCACGTCCTCTCCCATCTTCTCGTGGGGACGCATGACTTCCCCGCTGATGGACTTGATGAAATGCCGGGTGGGCCCGCCGCTGCCCTGGCCCGCTACCCGCTCCCGGGCCATCTGGTCGTAGGGTTTGTTGCGTGCCAGGCTTTCCCGGATCCAGCTCTTGTAGACGTAGGCATTGCGGTAGACCACCCGGAAGAAGTCGGCAAAGCGGAAGGTCCAGTAGTCCACGAATTCAGGCGAGTTCAGCAGCCGCTCGATCAGATGTTCCCGCTTCAGAGGATCCCGGTCGGCCAGGAATTCGCGCACGCGCTCAGCGGGCGGCAGGGTACCCGTGAGGTCCAGACAGACCCGCCTCAGGAAGGCGGAGTCGCTTGAGAGGCCTGCCGGTACAATGTGCAGTTCTCGCAACCGATCGAAAACAACGTCATCGATGAAATTGCGCCTGGCCACCTGCGGATAATGGTCCAGCGGCTCTCGAATCACTCCGCAGCGTACCTGAACCAGCTTCCCGGCCGCCCGTACCTCCACTCTGGCCTGCCCCGGCTTGAGTGCCCGCACCACACCCGACGGGCTGACGTCAATGACAGCCGGGTCGCTGCTCTCGTAAAGCACCTCGGAACTCAGGTCTTGACTGCGGCCGTCTTCAAGGAAGGCGGTCACCAGCAGTCGCCGCCGAGTCCCGGGTTCCATGATGGCTTCCCGCGGAAAGACCTCCAAGCGTTCGATCCGGGACTCCGACGGGCCGGCTCTGTAGGGAGCTCCCTGGCGAATCCATTCCAGCAGCCTCCGGTAGTCGGCCGAGTCCCGCTCGAAGCGCTGGCCTCCCCCATGGGGCATCTCCAGCGCGGGCTTCAGCAGCAATCGGCTCTGTCGCGGCTCTTCCAGGTTGACTCGAGGATCGAAGGGCTCGGCGGCACTGGGGGACAACACCTGGTAGACCCCGCCCTTGACGGTCCAGCGGTAGTCCTCCCGGGGGTTGATTCCGTGCAGAGACAGCTTGAACCCGCCCCGGCCCTTGACGCCGCCGTGGCATTCACTTCCGTTGCAACCGTTGCGGGTAAAGACCCCGACCACATCCCGAGCGAAGCCAAAGGGCCTGGCCCGTTGGGTCCCTTCGATGCGAACCGCCGCCTCCAGTCTCTGTCCGGCAACTTCGGCCCGCAGCTTGACTTCTCCATCCCGGCGAGCCGTCAGCAGCCCGGGGGGCTCGACTCGCGCCAAGCCGTCATCCGACAGGCTGAATCGGGAGTCCGAGGTAAGGTCGACTTCCATTCCCCGGGCATCGGCGGCCACCACCAGAAAGGATTGGGAGGCCCCTTCCCCCCACAACCGTACCTGAGAGGGGACCAGGCGAAAGCCCCGCAGGCCGTCGCGGGGAGCCAATCGGTTGGAGGCTGCCGAGTCCTTCGGGCCGGCTGCCGGTTGTTCGGGCGGGGCTGGGCGATCCCCTTCCGCTTGCAAATGCAGGGGCAGCAGGATCGGCAATAGACTCAGCACCCATACCCGGAGAGGTCTCTTCCAATCAGGAATCCCCATAGGACACCTCTGAACCATGGCGATTACACCCGCGGACCACCTGCTGCTCACGAGCCCGACGACCGCTCCCGTGAACCGATTACCATGAGCGGAATCTCTCCGACCGGGAGCCGGGCTCCCAGCTGGTTGTCGACAGCCGGCCGCGCCCACACCTTGACCCGCACCGGTACATCCGTCAGCGGGGCTTGCTCGTCGGCCCGCAAGAGGATGACCGCCTTCTCGCTGAGTCCAAGGAACCTCTCCCGGCTCTCGGTGGTGGGCCCGATGGGACTGGGGGGCTCCACTTCGGTGCCGGTCAGGGGCACCACCCCCGGCGGCAGGCCTTCCAGACTCAGGGCCACCTGGCCGGAAAAACCCTCCTCCAGCCCGGTAGTCACCTTCAGCTTGCGGACTCTGCCACGCGTGAGATTGATGCGATCCCCTTCGAGCTCAAGCTCCCCCACGTGGGGAATGAGAGGGCGGACCAGAACCCGGTAGGCATGGTCCGTATGACCCTGCTGGGTGGTCAGGTCGCCAACCTGCAGAATGTAGTCCCCGGCAACGCCGAATTCGGCCACCATCTTTGCCTCCAGAGACTCGAAAAATGCCAGGGATCCTACACCGCAGCTTCCGCGGTCGGGGAGATGAAGCTTGAGCAGCTCCACCAAGAAAATGGGGTCCTGGCGGGTCAGCGCGATCTTGCGGTGCTTGTTGTCGAACAACGGGTGGCCGGCGGAATCCAGCACCTTGAGGCTGGGAGTGAAGGCCGGAGGAGACACCCGCGGGGTTTCCACCTCAAAGACCAGCTTCTGCCCGGCCGCAAGTTGGAACCTGAAGTAATCCACGTCTCCCGGGGCTTCAACGGCACCGCTGATCAAGGCCGGCAGCGAAACCGCCAGGGCCTGCTCGAGACTTCCGTTGGGCTCGTTTTCTTGGGAGGCCACCGGAGCAGGATTGGCGTCACCCGAAGATGGACCGGCCGAGCCAGGTGTGCCCGTGGTCCCCTTCGATCGCTTCTCGGTTTCCGGGCCTGCCTTGGAACGGTGTCCATTGCCGGCGGGCTTGACCGTCCGCGCCCAGAGCTGGCGCAGCCTGAGCGGGGTCAGCTCCCTGACGTATCGGCGCTCGCTCCACATGGCCGGCCCCTCGGGACCGGGCCAATCTCCATATCCCGACCCCTTTTCGGCCGGCGCGATGCGAAGCTGATAGACGAATTCGGGTTCGCCCCTGCCGTAGACCGACCCGACCCCGATCAGATAGCGCCCTCCACGGTCGAAGCGATGGCGCCAGTGCCTGGCCCGCGAGGGCCTGTAACTTCCCTTGTGGCTGAACTCCAGCTCCGCCGGTCTGTCTCCGCCCAGCCAGCTTCCCTCGTCCCTGTGGAGCCTGAGTATCTGCCTGAAGGTTTCGGCCGGGCTGAACAACTGGAAAACAAGGTCTTCACCGGCCGTCACTTCCAGCGCGTAACTGTCCACTTCCCCGTCGCGGGAGAGCCTGCCGTTGAGAATGACCGGGGGACGGACGGTCCGGGGCTTGGAGTCGACCCCGCCGGTATCCTCCGACTCCTCCATGACCGGATCGGAGGTGACCAGAAAGCTCAACGGATTGGAAATCCCCCGTCGGGAAACCAGGTAGAGAGAGTGGACCCCGCTCGGGACCCCGGGACCGATCTCCAGCTCCAGGTCGACCCGTTGATTCGGCGCCTTGTCCTTATCCCCATAACCGCTCTCCCCGGACCCCTTCTTTGGTTCCGAAACCGGGCGGACGTCCAGGATGGCGCCTTTGAGGCTGGGCTCAGGCGACCAGACCGCGTGCACCTCCTGAAGCAACCGACCTTCGACCTCGGCCTTCAGGCGGGTGTCCGGCCGGCCGCCCAGCGGGTAGATCCAGTGGGCCTCCGGCTCGGTAGGTTCCGGAGCCGGCGTTTCCTGGGCCGCGGCATGGAAAACCAGCAGCAGGGCCAGCAGGGCCGTCCCGAAGCGGGTCGCCCGGGCGGCGGCCCCTCTCCTTTTCTCGGGGTTCAAGGTTTGCCGGTCCACGATTCTCGCACCTTCATGATTTCCGGTTCGGGTGGAGGGCCCTCCACTTGGGGAACAACCCCAGTCGCTCAAGCCTCGGCATGCTCTCGGGCGATGGCCGCGATCCTGGGCCGATCCTCGGGACGCACGGCCCGGCCCGGCGGCCTGACCGGACCGCCGGCCCGCCCCAGGGCTTCCAGGGCCACCTTGATCCCGCTCACGTGGTAGCCGGGACTGATGCCTCTGACCCGGGCCATGGGCTGTATCCGCGTCCGGAGGACCTCCTGCATGCGCTCGACCTCTCCCAGCTTCCCCTGCTTGCAAAACTCCCTGCAGGCCTGAGGGACGAAGGTGGCCACGGCCGAGGTGTTGCCGCGGGCTCCGGCCGGCAAGGCCTTGACGGCATGCCCTTCACCGCGGGCGATCCAGACCAGTCGGTCGGAGACCAGGGCCCCCAGTTCCTGTCCCATGGCGATGTCGCCGCTGGAATCCTCGAACCCGAGGACATTGGGAAGCTCGGACAGGCGTTTCAGGACCCTGGGCCAATACTTCTCCGTGCCGGTGGGGAAATTGTGCCCCGAAACCGTCGCCAGCACCACCCCGATGTCGATCGATTGCGCCACCTCTGTGAAATACCGAATGGTGCCCTGGTCGTATCCGGGAATCCAGTTCCAGTAGGGAGGGGCAAACAGCAGGATGGCGTCGGCTCCGGCTTCCTGGGCGTTGCGGGCCATGATCCTGGCCATGCGGTAGCCGCCGCAAGCCCCCACCACCACCGGCAGCTTGCCCCGGGCGCCCCTGGCCGCGGCCTCCGCCATGGCCCGGTGCTCCTTCAGGTCCAGGGAGAAGATTTCCCCCATGCCGCCCCCGACCACGATGGTGGTGTCCTGGAGCGCGGCATCGGCGTGGTGGGCGATATTGCGGCGAAGCCCCTCGGCGTTGAGGCTGCCGTCGGGATGAAAGGGAGTCACCATGAAGCAATGGACGCCCTGGATGCGCCCCCGAAGGCGGTCCATGTCGCGGGGGTTGGGGGAAGCCGTGCGGGCCAGGCCGGCGGTCGAGGGCTTCAACACCGCCGCTCCGGCAATCAGGCCCACCTTCCTGAGAAGCGCTCTGCGGCTGGAGCCGGGCATCGTCGGGCCTCCTCCCACCTTCACATCAACTCTGGTGTTGACAGCATGTTACCACCGCAGGGGCAAGGCGCACAATGCTGTCCGGAGGTGCGATTTTCGTGATTCAGGGGATGGAATGTGCAGGGTCTCGGAACCCGGAACGGCAGGTCGTTGCCGGAGGATGTGTTACTGGGAGACTTGGCCCCTACCAGTTCACCCATCGGAGCCGTTTCGATTAGGGCAGGAGCTTCAGAAGTCCGACGATGGCAACGATGGTTGCCCCCTGCATGAGCCACATGTGCTTGTACAGGTCGGCCTTCATTCCGACAATATCCTGTTTCAGCTCGGACCGAAGTTCGGCGATGTCCTGCTTCAATTCGGACCGAAGTTCAACAATCTCGCGTTTGAACTCGGACCGCAGATCGGCGATGTCCTGCTTTAGCTCGGACCGAACGTCAACAATGTCATGCTTCAGCTCGGACCGATGAGCGGCGATGTCCTGCTTCAGCTCGGAACTGAATTCGGCCAAGTCATTTTTATCCGCTAGATCGGACATGTCGGGAATGGCTTCTGCCGCCGCTCTGGCCTTTTCCTCTGACGCTCCCGCATCGACGAGCGCCCTATAGACCTCCGTGACCATGATGCTCATGGCGCCTCCCTCTCCTTTCTATCGCATCAACGGATCTTACCTGGCGTTCCAACTGCGCGCCGTTCCATCCGGCTGGCGGTTGGAAGCGCAACGCCGGTCCCCAAGTGTCCGCAGGGCTTGCGATGGTCGCAGGGAAACGAGCAGCCCACAAACGGTCCATGTGGAGAGGGAGTCTTCGAGGACGGATCCAGTATAATTGAGCGAATCCCGTTGGCGCAAGACTTGCAGCCGCTACCGAGGCCGGCAAGACGCCTGTTGCTGATCCCGATTCCCCTGCATCGGGTATGATGGCCGGCACAGGAGTCCCCGGCTCCTGCCTGAACTTCGAAAACCGACGCAATCAACTCACACCAGGAGAAGCCATGCAGCCACCCGACAGCAACTGGTTTCCCGCGGCCTGCCTCCTCACCCTCGGCTTGGTGTTGCTTGGATGGCCTCTGCACGGGGCAGAATCCGGAGCACCGGCGGCGCTCCGGGTCAATGCGGAACGCCTCCAGGAGCGCATCGAGCAAATGGCCCGCATCGGAGGTAGTCCTCAGGGAGTGACCCGTTTAGCGTTCAGCGAGGCCGACCTCAGCGGCCGGGCCTATGTGACCCGGCTCATGCAGGCGGCCGGCCTGGAGGTCCGAGTCGACGAAGCCGGCAACCTGTCGGGACGCTTGCCGGGTGTTTCGCCCGGACTCGCCCCCATCGTGCTAGGGTCGCACATCGACACCGTGCCTCTTGCCGGGGCCTACGACGGTGTATTGGGAGTGATGGCGGCCATCGAGTGCGTCCAGGTGCTGGGGGAGCAAGGAATTCGGACCCGACACCCGCTGGAAGTCATCGTCTTCGCCAACGAAGAAGGAGGCTTGACCGGCAGCCGCGCGCTGTCGGGTCGGCTCAACGCCCAGGCCCTGGAGGAATCCAGCCGCAGCGGCATGTCCGTCCGGCAGGGGATTGCAGCCCTGGGTGGCAATGCCGACCGAATCGCACGGACCATCCGCCGCCCTGGAGAGGTGAAAGCCTACCTGGAACTGCACATCGAGCAAGGAGGCCGCCTGGAGTCGGAGGGGACCGACATCGGCATTGTGGAGGGATTCGTAGGCATTCGCTGGTGGGACGTGACGGTGAGGGGTTCTGCCAACCACGCCGGCACCACCCCCATGAACGCCCGCCGGGACGCTCTGCTGGCGGCCGCCAGGCTGGTGATCGCGGTCAACCGGGCCGCCACCAGCCTGCCCGGAAGACAGGTGGCCACGGTGGGGCGCATCAGGGCCGAGCCGGGAGCCCCCAACGTCATTCCCGGCCGGGTGGAGCTCAGCCTGGAGCTGCGCGATCTCGCCAAACCCAAGCTGGAGCGGCTCTTTCAGGAAATCCGGCGCCGGGCGCGACTCATCGGGAAGGAAACCGACACCGAGATCGAGTTCACGGAAATCGACATCGGGGTGGAGCCGACCCTGACCGACCCGAACCTGCAGGAGGTGATCCGGCAAACGGCCCAGGCCCTGGACCTGAGCTACGCCCAGCTGCCCAGCGGGGCCGCCCACGACGCCCAGAACATGGCCCAAATCGCTCCCGCGGCCCTGATCTTCGTTCCCAGCGGGGGTGGAATCAGCCACTCGCCACAGGAATACACCAGACCGCGGGACGTCGCCAACGGCGCCAACCTGCTGCTGCAGACGCTGATCCGGCTGGACCGGCAGGCAG
>JAPVWS010000419.1 GCA_027493295.1 Candidatus Versatilivorator vitaminiformans
CTCCCAACTGCCGTAACCCGGAACCACCCGCTTGGCCCCAAGCTGCTTTAGTTTTCGAAGCGTAGCCATCCAGGCCAGGGTGTCCCGGCCCGACAGATCGGCCCGAGGACCGTGGATGACCATCCGGCCCGCAAAAAGGATCCGCTCTCGCGGCAAGAAGAAGGCTACCGCCGGGGTCTTCCGGCCGTCGTCGCAGGGGATCGCTTCGATGAGCCGCGGTCCCTTCCCGAACGAGATTGTTCTCCGTGCCTGGGAAACCTCGACCACTCCAACGCCGCGCGCCTTGAGCGCTTGCAGCCTCTCGTCTTGAGGATTCGGTTTGCTGGTCAGCAACAACGAGCGGATTGGCTTGGAGGCGGTTCGGGAAACCGCCTCCAGGAACGCTTCCGCTCCGATCCCATGCGGCAGATCGATCAGCACCGTGCGATCCTCCAACTCGATCCAACCGCAGTTGGCGGAACCGTAGCGGTCGGCGAAGCCGGCCAAGTGGACACCGGGCGCGATCTGCTGCACAAAATCGAGGGCTCGGGCCGATCCGCCTCCCGCGGCCACAAAAAGACACCCGATCAAAGGACCGAATCTAACCATCGATCATTCCTGTACTCGCCTGGGCCTGCCCGCCAGGTTACGACTCCCAAACTACGGCCGGGAGGAGTCATTCCAGGCCGCAGACCGTGATATGCTACAAGCCGCCGACATTGATCGCATCCCAAGGAGACAACCCATGGCACCGGACACCGGAAACAGGCTGAAATGGCCGCTGATCGTCGCCGCAATCGTGGTCGTGCTGCGGATCGTTCTGGAACAACTGGGCGCCCCCGATTCGATCAACAACCTTCTGGGGGTCGCCTGGCTGCACTTTCTGGTGCCCTTCTACCTCGCCTACCGGATCCAGTCGTCCCAAAGCGATCAGCCCTACCGAGCGCTGTTCAAGGACCTCGTCCTCTACACCCTCTACACCCGGCTGATGGTGCTGGTGACCTACTGGATGGCCTACCTCTGGCAGTGGCAATCCCCCCGCTTCCTCCTGGCTCGGGGAGGCAACGTGGGCGAGGGAATAGGCCCCTTTCAGGGCTATTTGGTGATTCCGGGGACCAACCTGGTGGTATGGATCGTGATGGCCATGGTCATCGGCATGGTTCTGGGCTCCATCCTGCTCCTCATCAAGGGGCGCGGCAACCGGACCGCGGACGCTGACGCAGGTTGATGAGCCCGGCGATGACGGCCGCCAAGGCTGCTATCCTCGTAGGGATCGACAGCTTCAAGTCAGGTGGGCTCCCTGAGTCTCCACGTAGACGGCATAGAGGGACTGACTCCCTGTCATGAACAGCCGGTTGCGCTTGGTTCCCCCGAAGCAGACGTTGGAACAGATCTCCGGCAGCCGGATCAAGCCGATGCGGTCGCCGTTGGGGGCGAAGATGTGCACCCCGTCGTAACCGTCCCCCACCCAACCGGCGCTGGCCCAGACGTTGCCGTCGGTATCGGCCCGGATGCCGTCGGCGAAACCGGTCTTGCCTTCAAGCTCCATGGAAGCGAACTCTCGCCCGTTTCGCAGATGTCTCTGATCCACAACGTCCCAGACCTTGATGTTCTTGGGTGCGTCCGGATAGTGCGAGGCCCCGGTGTCGGCCACGTAGAGTTTCCTGTAGTCGGGAGAAAAGCAGAGCCCATTGGGCTTGTAGATGTCGTCCGCCACCCTTTCCAGTGTGCCCTGCTGCGGGTCGACCCGGTAGATCGCCTCCTTCTGGTAGGGCTGTAGGGATCCCGTGTCGGCCCGGTTCCCCTCGTAGTTCATGAGGCTGCCATATCCGGGATCGGTAAACCAGACGGCCCCGTCTTCGGGATGGACGACGGCATCGTTGGGAGCGTTGAGCGGCTTGCCTCCGTGGGAGTCGGCCAGTACCGTGATTCCTCCGTTGAACTCGTAGCGCACCACCCTGCGGTTGCCATGCTCGCAGGCGATCTGCCGGCCCTGAAAATCAAAGGTGTTCCCGTTGGAGTTCCCCGAGGGGAAGCGAAACCGACGGGCCACGTGGCCGTCTTCCTCCAGCCAGCGAAGCTGCTCGTTATTGGGGATGTCGCTCCATAGCAGATAGCGGCCGACGCCGTTCCAGGCCGGTCCTTCGGCCCACAGGGTCCCGCGGTGCAGGCGCAGAATGGGTGAATTGCCCAGCTTGTACTTGAAGCGCTTGTCCAGAGCCACCACGTCCGGCTCCGGGTAACGCACCGGTTCCGCCTCAGGACCGAAATTTCGGCCAAAGGCCTCCGAGGTCATGGCGGTGACGGCTGCGATTTTCCCTGCCGCCCGCAGAAATTCCCGGCGCTCCATGGGCTTGTTTTTTGCTACATTGGATTCCTGTCTCATGACCAAGGGGACCTCCTTTACGCGTTGAATGAACCGTCTCCCGCCGCCGGCTTGCTCCCGGATACGATTTCCCATCGACTCGGTTGCCGCTCCACAAAGTTCTCAGCACAGGATGCAGAACCGGCCTGGACCGTGCCGAGAGTTTACGGAGTAACTTCCCAAACCACAAAATAAAAAGAATGCCGCATATTCCGCATCCCTCCTCGAAGAATTTCCCGGCCGGCCTGCTCCGCGAGTTGAAGCCGATGGTTTCCCTATCGGTCCCGGTGGTCATGACCGAGTTGGGCTGGATGACCATGAGCCTGGTGGATACCATGATGGTGGGACGCCTGAGTGCGGAAGCCATCGGAGCCGTGAGCATCGGAACGGCGGTTTTCCTGGCGGCCACCATCCTGGGAATGGGCCTGTCGCTGGGGTTGGACACCCTGGTGTCACAAGCCCACGGAGCCAATCAATGGCGGGAATGCCAGGGATGGCTGGTGCACGGTATTCACCTCAGCCTTCTGCTCAGCCCCCTCATGATGTTGGTTCTCTGGGGAAGTCTGCCCTACCTGGACCTGTGGGGCTTCCACCCCGAGGTGCTGGCGCTCACGCCGCCCTACCTGAAGGCGGTAAGCTGGGGCATTTTCCCCCTGATGCTCTACAACACCTTTCGCCGCTATCTGCAGGGAATCGAGCGAGTCCAGGGGATCATGGTGGTGCTGGTCACCGCCAACATGGTGAACGTCGCCTCCAACTGGGTACTGATATTCGGCAAACTGGGGTTCCCCGCCATGGGAGTCGAGGGCGCGGGCTGGGCCACCTGCATCTCGCGCCTCTACATGGCGCTCGGCCTGGGGATGCTCATCTTCCGCTACCACCGACGACAGCGGACACCCCTGCTGGGAATTTCCTTCAAGCCCGACCTGGACAGAATGCACCGCCTGGTGAACCTGGGTCTTCCGGCATCGCTGCAGACCACCCTGGAGGTCGGGGTCTTCGCCGCCGTGACCTCGCTGGCAGGCAAGCTGGAGCCGGCAGCGGTGGCCGCCCACCAGATCGCGCTGAACGCGGCCGGCTTCGTGTTCATGGTTCCGCTGGGCGTCTCCTCGGCCGGAGCAGTGCGGGTGGGCCGGGAAATCGGCCGGGGAGACCTGCAGCGGGCGGCCGACTCGGGGTGGATGGCCCTACTCCTTGGAAGCGGCTTCATGCTGGTGTCCGGCCTGCTTTTCGTCCTGCTGCCTGAAGGAATCATGCGCCTCTTTACCGTGGACGCGCAGGTGATTGCCATCGGAACGCCCCTGCTGCTGATCGCTGCAGCCTTCATGTTTTTCGACGGCATTCAGGTGGTGGCCACCGGGAATCTGAGAGGCGCCGCAGACACCAGGACGCCCATGGTGGTCAATCTGATCGGACACTGGCCGTTCGGCATGGTGCTGGGCTACTTACTCTGTTTTCATTTCAATTGGGGGGTCCAGGGCTTGTGGGTCGGACTGTCGGCCGGACTGATCGGCATCGGGGCGGTGCTGCTGGCGGTCTGGACCCGCAAGTCCGCAGAGCTCAGGGAGGGCCGCACGGCCGCGCTGCGGTGACACCGCTCCCGCACAGGCGGTCTCTCCAAAACCGGTGGCGGATGCCGTTCGACAGGCGATACACTAGACCGGGAGGAGGATCGCCGATGCGGACAGTTGCATGGCTTGGATTGGGATTGGTGGCCTTGACTCCCTTCAGCCCGGAACGGGCTCGGGCAACCGAGCCGCAGACGGAGGCGAAGCACGGCCGTTCCAATCCGAACATTCCTTCCGGCATCGTCCCCGGTGTCCGGCGCCCTGCCGGAATGGTCCCGCTGAAAGTCGTGCCGGAGAAGCAGAAAAGACCCATCCCCTTTTATGCCAGGCTGCGGGCGGAGGTGGACCGACCCTTTCTGACTCGGGGCGAGGGCAAACTCTATCTCGGTTTCCACCTGGACCCACTCTACGCCGTCCACTGGAACAACCGGGTCAAGCCGCTGGAATTCCGGCTGGAGACTGCCGAGGGAGTCCGGGTCACGCCCAACCGCGGGAGCGGCCCCAAGGTGAAACAACCTGCCGACAAGGACCCCCGGGAGTTCCTGCTGGACATCGCCACCGACGGACAGAGCCAGCCCTTGCGCCTTTCCGTGCGCTACTTCGCCTGCGATGACGCCGACACCTTCTGCATTCCGGTCACGCAGAGGTACACGGTGCACCTGGAGCCGGCCCCCGGGGGAAGGGTCTCCGGTGAAAGCACCGGATCGCTCCCACCTTGACGGGGAGTCGCCGACCGATGCGTTGGGGAGGCGCTGAACCGGTAGCGGGGATCGGTATTTTTTCGAAGATGGATGTACAGGATGCACAGGATTAACAGGACGGGAGGGTGCTGCCCAGGGTGTTGACCGGCGCGGTGATCCGACCCGGGGTTGCGGATTCCCAGGATCAGGGCACTGCATTCTCCCAAAAACAAATCCTGTATATCCTGTGCATCCATGTTCATCTTCCCTGTCGATCACGGGACGGCGACCCACCAGGCAATCTGCCCGTAGTCGCATCGCCGCGACAACCAAGGGAAGTTGGGATTCGTGTCTTTCAGTGGTTCTTCGTGTCCCTTGGTCGTCCTTCGTTTCCCTTCGTAGATTTCACTTTTCCCTGACTTGTCGGTCTGAAGCACGCCTCTCCAGAATATCCGGGATTTGATTGCCATCCGGGACGGAAACGATTAGCATCCTGCCTGCTAGACTCGCCGATTCCCAGGCGGGCTTCGCTATCAGCCACTCGCCGCCAAGCGGCCATCACCCCACGACCCGCGCTAGACCCCTTGGAACAAGCCTTTCAATCCTTTCTGTCCGAAATCCATTGGAGCCTGCTGACCGGAGTGATTCTGGGCAGCCTGCTCATTCTGGGAAAGGCAGCCGACTGGCTGATCTCCGCGGCCGTCAGCCTGTCGGAGCGCTCGAACATTCCGAAGGTGGTGATCGGGGCCACCATCGTGAGCCTGGGAACAACCATGCCGGAGGTGGCCGTCTCGGTTCTGGCCGCCGTTCGGGGGCAATCAAGCCTGGCTTTGGGAAACGCCGTCGGCTCCATCATCTGCAACACCGGTCTGATTCTGGGGCTGTCCTGCATGCTGGACCCGCCCAGGATCGCCCGGAAGATCGTCATGCGGCAGAACGCCATCCAGTTGGCCGCGGTCATCCTGCTGGTTCTGGCCTCCTTCCCCTGGCCTTCGGCAGGCGATGCCTTCACCGGTGGTGGCCAAGTCACCCGATTCGTGGCCGTCGCCTTTCTGCTGGCCCTTTCCGGATACGTCTGGCAATCGGTCCGCTGGGCCCGGGAGAGAAACCCGGTGTCGGGAGAGGGAAAGGAAAGCGAAACGGACTCGATTGGGGTGATTGTCGCCAGGCTGGTGGGATCGGTCGCGCTGGTGGTGGTGTCGGCCCGCATTCTCCTGCCCGCGGTCACCGAGTCTGCTGTCCGACTGGAGGTTCCGGAGAGCGTGATCGCGGCCACTCTGGTGGCTTTCGGCACATCCCTGCCGGAGCTGGTGGTTGCCACCACGGCGGCCTTACGGGGTCATGGCGAGTTGGCGCTGGGCAACGTGATCGGCGCCAATATCCTCAATGTCCTGTTCGTGGTAGGGGCCGCGGGGGCGGTCACGCGCGGGGGTCTGAGCGCCGATCCCATGTTCTTTATTCTTCTGTTCCCGACCATGCTGTTGTTGATGGCGACCCTGAGGATCGGCCTCCTCCCGGGCCAGGACCGGCTGGGCCGCCCCTATGGAGTGGTCATGCTGGCCATATATGTTGTGTACACGGTGGTCAGCTATATTCTGGACGGCAGTTAGGATGGATGGAACGGTCGTCCCGATCGGATCCATCGGGTCAAATGGGGAGACTCCTTCCCGACAGGTTGCCGCCGGCGGCAGGTTCAATCTCTACTACCGCTTGGCGATGTCCGTCTCCTCACAGGTGATGAACTCGAGTAAGGCCGGATTTCCTTCCCGGGTTGCGGCGATTCCACGTTGCAAGGCAGCCTGCACCGCCTCCGGGTCCTCTACCCGCTCGGCGTAGGCCCCCAGCCCGCGAGCCACCTGGCTGTAGTTTCCCGACAGAAACTTGGCGCGACCCTCGATGGCGGCTTTGGGGATGTACTGTTCGTAGCCGCCCATGGCCGAATTGTTCAGAACCAGGACCAGGATGGGGATCTGGCTCCGCACCGCTGTCTCCAGGTCCATGCCCACCATCCCGAAGGCCGCATCTCCCATGAAGGTGACCACCAGCTTGTCCGGAGCGGCCAGCTTGGCCCCCATGGCGGCGCCCAGGGAAAAGCCCAGTTGGGTTGAATTCCCCCATCCCAGGTAGCCGCGCGGGGTCACCGCCTCATAGAGCGGTGCGATCTGATCTCGGGGGGAACCGGAATCGTGGGTGACAATGGCCGAAGCCGGGTCTAACGCTTGCCTCAGTTCCCCGATGACGCGATAGGGGTTGATGGGCACCTGGGACGATTTGAGCTTACCCGCCCAGCGGGCCTGCCAGGCTTTCCGAAGCTTTCCTATGCCGGCCTCGACCGACCGGCGCCGTTCGTCCCGCTTTCCCTTCCCCGATTGCCGTGCAATTTCCTCCAGCATTTGCTCCAGAACCAGCTTGGCGTCCCCCAGGATGGGCACGTCGGCCCGATAGTCCTTGTTCAGGTCCTTCCAGTCCAGGGTGGCGTGAATGAGCATCCTGCCGTCGCCGGGAATGGCAGGCGCGAACAGGGAACGGGTCAGGCTGGAGCCGATGACCAACAGGGCGTCGCTCGACGCCAGCTGCTCTCCCACCATGTCGGTCTGGCTGTATCCGGTCGTCCCCAAGGCCAGGGGGTGGGTTTCGTCGAAGGAGCTCTTGCCCTGGAGCGAGGTCATCACCGGCGCCGCCAACTGCTCCGCCACCTGCTCCAGCTCCCTGGAAGCCTTGGCGTAGAAAATCCCCTGCCCTGCCCAGATGAGCGGCCGCCTGGCTGCCAGCAGCAACCGAACCGCCTCCCTGACAGCCGCGGGATCGGGACCGGTCCTGACTGCCGGCACCGGCCGGTACTCCAGGCGGCCCCGAAATTCCTCCTCGGCCACGTCTACCGGAATCTCCAGCAGGACCGGGCCGGGCCGCCCGGAACGCAAGGCGGTAAAAGCTCGGGCCATCCGGCCGGGGATGGCTGCCGCCGACGGGACCCGGTCAGCCCACTTGGTGGTGGCCCGGTAGTTCTCAAGCGAGCCGAAGGTGGGGGGGACCCCGGCCTGGTCTCGCCCGGGATGACCCGGAAGGAAGAGGATGGGGCTGGAGTCGGTATAGGCGTGGGCGATCCCGGCGAAGGCGTTTTCGGCTCCGGGACCCTGCTGCACCGTCACTACGCCGATTCGGTCTCCGCAGGAGGTCCGCGAGAAGCCGTCGGCCATGTTTCCCGCCACCCGCTCCTGACGGGCCACGATCAGCCGAACCCCGGCCTCGGTCAAGGCCTCGAGGATCGGAGTCATTGGAAAGCAGAAGATCTGTTCCACGCCTTCGCGTTTCAAGAGCTCGGCGATCACCTGGCTGCCCAGCATATGGTCTCCTTCCTGCGAGCGAACCCCGGCAAGCCGGTTCGCGCCGCCATCCCGGCAAATCGGGAACGCGTTCAGGGGTCTCTCACAAACAGAGCCCTCAAATCATAGGACACGTTGAGCGGATAGGGCATCCGCATCCCGATGGCGAAGTAGAAGCACCAGGCGTGGTCGGCCCCGGCACGAGTGGCGCTCCACACCCAGGCTCCGGTCAACTCGAAAGGCTTTCGAGCGGTGCGGCGGGGCGGGTCCCAAAGCCCGTGGAGTTCCTCCAGGGTCGGCAGGCGCCAATCGCGATAGCCACCCAAATCCAGACTCTGCGCGCGGTGGACGGCATCGTGCCAGTTGAGGCGGCTTCCGTTGTCTCGCCGGCTCCAGACCAGGCCCGTGTTGCTGTCAACGACCAGATCGGTAGAATCCCCTGGAGATTGCATGGCCTGTCGCGCCCGATGGGGGATGTCCGCCCAAGGGCTGGTGTCCCGTAACACTAGAGGTTGACTGATACCTGAACCCGGTTCTGTTCCACCCAATGCCTCAACTTTCGCCAGAGCAGCGATTTCAGGAGCTGCCGGAATGCAGGTACCAGGCACAAGAAGCCCAGGACGTCTGTCAGGACTCCGGGAGTCAGCAGAACGGCGCCCGCCAACAGGATGATCACCCCGTCAACCAGCGGGGCCGCCGGAAGCCTCCCAGCCGCCGTTTCCGCCCGCAACCGGCGTAGAACCTCCAGCCCCTGGCTGCGTGCCAGAAAGGCGCCCAGAGCCCCGGTGGCGAGGATCAGAGCGACCGTGGCCACGGTGCCGATGTGGCTGCCGATCTCGATCAGGAGGGCCAGTTCAATCAGGGGAAGGAGGAGGAAAAGCGCAAGAATTTTTAACATGAAACCATTATGGCACATGCGGAGCAGTTGGACTCCTGCGGCTCGGGAGATGCACATTCAAGAAATTGAAGCAGGGAGACCGAGGGACTGCTTTGGAGGATACAGCGGCCCCCGTCGCACCCCCTGGCGCAACGGGGACTTCACAGGTCAACGACCTGTAGACAGGAAACGGGGCCAGGCTGGAACGCCTGCCCCGGAAGTTTGCCGTCGGGTGCAACCCTTAAGGAGCCAGGTGCTTCACCGACTTGATGGTCAGGGTCCCATCCATCACCTTGCCGGTGACTTCGACCTTGTGGCCGAGATGGCCCATCACCTTGTCGGCATTGGCGATCTTAAGGACCTTCTTGTCTCCGGTGACGAAGACGGGCGCCTGACCGCCACTGACACACCCCTTGACGCAACTGATCGACTTTTCGGAATGGTCGGCGTGGGCAGCGCCGCACCTGGCGTCGGAGACGTGTCCGGTCAAGGTCTCACCCGCCAGGAATTGCCCACCGGCCACGGCAACGGCCAGCAATAAAATCAGGACTGCCTTTTTCATAGTTCCTCCCGCTTCCCGAGCGATGTCATTGTTTCTGGGACTACAGTAGCTAAGGCTACTTCAACAACTGTTCCCTGTCAACCAGGGTGATCCCGTGCAACCGGATTTGAGGCAAAAGGCAGATCAAATTGACTGAGCCACACCTGTATTCCGCGTGGGACGGTCCTGCATCCAACCCAAGGGGAGTTCCTTGTGGACGCCCAATCCGGGGATAATCAGGCAAACGCGAACAACGGGCAACCACAAGGGTTGCCCCTACTCCACAATCACTTTCACAAACCCCCGCTTGCCAACCTTCAGCACCGAGGATGAGGGTTGGGAGCAATCCATCTCCGCCTTCACATCGGTGACTCGCTCCTGGTTCAGGGAAACGGCGTCCTGGGAGATCAGTCGTACGGCCTGACCCACCGAGGCGGCCAGTCCCACCCGAACCATCAACTTCGAAAGCCGCAACCGCTCCTGAGAAACCGGCAGCCTTTTCTCTTCCATTTTATCCGGGAGCAGCCGTTGGGAATGGATGCGATGGAACTCCTCCTCGGCCCGGTCGGCGGCCTGGCGCGAATGAAACTCCCGCACAATCCTCTTGGCCAGGTCCACCTTGGCGGCCTTGGGATGCAATCTGCCTTGAGCCACCTGGTTGCGGATTCGGTCCACCTCCGGCGAACTCAGGTCGGTGCAGAGTTCGTAGTAGCGATACATGAGGTCGTCCGAAATCGACATGACCTTGCCGAAGATCTCCGAGGCCGGCTCCTGGATCCCGATGTAGTTTCCCAACGACTTCGACATCTTCTGCACGCCGTCCAATCCCTCCAGCAGTGGCAGCATCAGCAGCACCTGGGGGTCCTGTCCATACTCCCTCTGCAGTTCCCGCCCCACCAGCAGATTGAATTTCTGATCGGTACCACCCATTTCCACGTCGGCCTGCAACACCACCGAGTCGTACCCTTGAATCAGGGGATAGAGGAGCTCGTGGATGGCAACCGGCTGCGACCTCTTCAAGCGCTTGCTGAAGTCGTCTCTTTCCAGCATGCGGGCCACGGTGTAGCGGGCGGCCAAGGTAAGGAACTGCTCGCTGCTGAAAGGCATCATCCAGCGGCTGTTGAAGTCGATAACGGTCTTTTCCGGATCCAGCACCTTGAACACTTGCTGCTTGTAGGTCTCGGCATTCTTCGCCACCTCCTCCCGGGTCAAGGGTTTGCGGGTGGCGCTGCGGCCGGACGGGTCCCCGATCAGACCGGTGAAGTCGCCAATCAGGAAGATGACCGTGTGGCCCAGGTCCTGAAAACGCCTCATGCTGCGCAGCATGACCGTGTGGCCCAGATGCAGGTCCGGCGCCGTCGGATCGAATCCGGCCTTGATCCGCAACGGCATTGCGGTTTGAGCCGAGCGGACCAGCCGTTCTCGAAGCTCTTCCGGTCGAATCAGCTCGGAGACTCCCTGCTGCAGGAAGCTCAGTTGTTCCTCAATGGTCACCGTCAGGCCCTACCTTCTCCAGCCATTTGAAACAACGCCCTGCGCCGGGTGGCGCGAAACCGGTTCAAAGCCAGGCATGGGTATTTTCACAGTCAGAACCGGCGGACCACCCGTCGACCCTCCAGGCGCACTTCACCCCGGACCAGCATCCCGATCGCCTGGGGATAGAGCCGATGTTCTTCCGCCAGGATTCTCGCGGCCAGCGACTCCTCATCGTCGCTCTCCAGCACCGGCACTGCGGCCTGCAACAGAATGGGGCCGGAATCGACCCCTTCATCGACAAGGTGGACGGTGCAGCCCGAAAACTGGACGCCGTATTCCAGCGCCTGCCGCTGGGAATTCAGTCCGGGAAAGGCCGGAAGCAGGGAGGGGTGGATGTTCAGGATTCGGTTGGGAAAGGCCCGGACGAACAGGGGGCCGAGGATCCGCATGAACCCGGCCAGGCAGACCAGATCAACGCGGTGCCGCTTGAGCTCGTAGACGAGGCTCCGATCATAGTCCTCACGTGGCACACCCCGGGAGGGAATAACCAGCGTCTTCAGCCCCCGCCGCCGCGCCTTATCCAGTCCGGGTGCCGAGGCCAGGTTGCTCACCACCACTTCGATGCGGGCCGGCAAACGCCCCCGCTTGATGCTGTCGGCAATGGCCTCGAAGTTGGAACCTCGTCCGGACAGCAAGATCGCAAGACGCTTCATTTGAAGCACACCCATCCTGAAGGCCAGACTGCCGTCAAAGCAGAACGCTGCCCTTCTTCGTAGCTACCGCCTGTAATAAACCCGACGCTTCCCCGAACGGATTTCGCCGATCCGGTAGAGGGGCTCCCCGCTACGGGCAAGATTTTCTTCCACCTTGGACACTTCTCCGGGTGAAACGATCAATGCCATGCCGATACCCATATTGAAGGTACGCAGCATTTCGGCCTCATCGATCCGGCCCAGCTCCTGAAGAACGCCAAAGATGGGCGGCTCGGTCCAGGAGTTCAGTTGAATGTGGGCTGAGCAGCCGCCGGGCAGAATCCGGGGGAGATTGTCGGTGAGCCCCCCTCCGGTGATGTGGGCCAGCCCGCTGAGCCGGCCCCGGTCCAGCAGCGGCTTCAACAGGGACAGATAGTTCCGATGAGGCTGCAGCAGCACCTCTCCCAGGGGAAGCGGCAACCGGGGGAGCTTGCTGCCAACCTCATAACCGCCCACCTCGAACAACAACTTGCGCGCCAGGGAGTAGCCGTTGGTGTGCAATCCGGTGGATGCCAGTCCCAGGATGGCATCTCCCGGCCGGATGCGTTGTCCGTCCAGCAGTCGCGACTGATCGACCAGTCCCACGATGAAACCGGCCAGATCGTATTCCCCGCTGGAGTAGAACCCCGGCATCTCGGCCGTTTCGCCTCCCAGCAAAGCGCATCCCGACTCCCGGCAACCGGAGGCGATTCCCTCGACGACCTTGGCGATGACCTCCGGCTCCATCCGATGGGTTGCGATGTAGTCCATGAAGAAGAGGGGCGTGGCTCCCTGAACCAGGATGTCATTGACACAGTGAGCTACCAGATCCCTGCCCACGGTGTGGTGGACGCCGGTGGCGAAGGCAATCTTCAGCTTGGTCCCCACGCCATCGACGCTGGACACCAGAATGGGCCGAGACCTCCCCTTCCTCTTCAGGCGGAAGAGCCCCCCGAAGGTGCCGATCTCGCTGGCGACCTCCGGCGTAAAGGTCTGACGGGCC
Organism: Candidatus Versatilivorator vitaminiformans; assembly: GCA_027493295.1. Taxonomy (GTDB): domain Bacteria; phylum Acidobacteriota; class Terriglobia; order Versatilivoradales; family Versatilivoraceae; genus Versatilivorator; species Versatilivorator vitaminiformans. The sequence goes on from JAPVWS010000419.1 coordinate 12,544, forward strand.
AGCGCCTTGATGCGTTTTTTGGCGGCATCGGCCCGGTCGATATCCACGCCGGCGTCCCGGTAGGCAAAGACGGTCTTGGCGGTCATGGGCTTGTCTGGAACACCCCTGTTTCGTCCCTTGCGAGCCGCCGCTTTGGATGGGGCCGGGGCGCAACTAGGGGAATAGTGGACAGTGGCTAGTGATTAGCGGATGGGCGAGTCCCGCCCTGCCGTGCGGATGATTCGAAGAAAAATGCCGGTCGCTATCAACGACGAACCACTTGCCGGCAAACCTGAGATTCTGCCTTTTTCACTATCGGGTGCGACCTGCCAAAAATTCTGTCTGACCACAAAAAGCACAAAGGCCACAACCTGTTTTTTTGTGCCTCTTGTGGCCATTCCCGCCAAACGTCCCGCTGCCGAATTTTGCAAAAGGCTCGACTCATCAATCCATTTGCTGGTGTTCATTCGTGTCCATGGGTGGTTCGTCGTTTTCCTTTGTGGATTACTCTTATCGGTCCTTCGTGGATAGTGGAAGCGCAATGGCTTGGACCGGTTCAGGCTGTCTCGACCGCGGGCATCTGAGGAAACGGCACCGGATAGTCGCCGGTATAGCAGGCCGAGCAGAAATGTCCCTGGCCCTGCTCCACGCCGCAGCTGCGGAGCATGCCTTCATGGCTCAAGTACCCTAAGCTGTCGGCCTCGATATACTTGCGAATTTCTTCAACCGAATGGCTGGAGGCAATCAACTCCCTCTTGGTGGGCGTGTCCACCCCGTAAAAGCATGGCGAGATGGTGGGCGGGCAACTGATGCGCACGTGCACTTCCACGGCGCCTGCATCCCGGACCATCTTGACGATCTTGCGGCTGGTCGTTCCCCTCACGATGGAGTCGTCCACCAGAACCACTCGTTTCCCCTGGAT
>JAPVWS010000042.1 GCA_027493295.1 Candidatus Versatilivorator vitaminiformans
CTGGAAGGAGCGCTGGGCGTGCAGTTTGAGGGCGCGCGAGGCGCGCGGTTCTTCAGGTCAACGCTGGTGCAAACGCTGTTCTACGGCGTGTTTTCGGCGTGGGTGTTGTGGGCGCGGCAGACGCCGGCACCGAGGGGCGAGTTCGACTGGCGCACGGCCGTGTGGCACCTGCGGGCACCGGTGCTGCGGGCGCTGTTCCAGCAGCTCTCGGATCCAGGGCGGCTGCAACCGTTGGGGCTGGTGGAGGTGCTGGACTGGACGGCGGCGGCGCTCAACCGGGTGGAGCGGGACGCTTTCTTTGCTCGGTTCAGCGAGGGGCAGGCGGTTCCCTATTTCTACGAGCCGTTCCTGCAGGCCTTCGACCCGGCGCTGCGTAAGCAATTGGGCGTCTGGTACACGCCGCCGGAGGTTGTGCGCTACATGGTGGCGCGGGTGGACCGGGCGCTGAAGGATGACCTGGGGATTGCGGACGGGCTGGCGGCCGAGAACGTCTTTGTGCTGGATCCGTGCTGCGGCACGGGGGCCTACCTGGCGGAAGTGCTGCGCCGGATTGCCGCGAACCTACAGGGTCAGGGTCTAGGCGCGTTGACCGGGGCGAGGGTCAAGCAGGCGGCGATGGAGCGGGTGTTCGGGTTCGAGATCATGCCCGCGCCGTTCGTGGTGGCGCACTTGCAGGTGGGGCTGACCATGCAGGACCTGGACGCGCCGCTGGCGGAGGAAGGCGCGGAACGGGCGGGGATATTCCTGACCAACGCGCTGACCGGTTGGGAACCGCACGCGCAGAAACCGCTGCCGTTTCCCGAACTGGAAGAGGAGCGCGACCGAGCGGAACAGGTCAAGCAGGACGCGCCGATCCTGGTGATCCTGGGGAATCCGCCGTACAACGGATTCGCGGGGATGGCGGTGGACGAGGAACGGGACCTCTCGGATGCCTACCGCACCACCCGGCGGGTGCGGCGTCCCGAGGGCCAAGGGCTGAACGACCTGTACGTGCGCTTCTACCGCATGGCCGAACGGCGGATTGCCGAGAAGACCGGGCAGGGCGTGGTCTGCTTCATCTCCAACTACTCCTGGCTGGACAGCCTGTCGTGTCCCGGCATGCGCGAGCGGTACCTGGACGCATTCGACGCCATTCGCATCGACAACCTCAACGGCGACAAGTACCGGACCGGCAAGGTGGCTCCCGACGGCTCGCCGGATCCGAGCATTTTCTCCACGCCCGAAGATCAGGTCGGCATCCAGGTGGGGACCGCAATCGCCACGCTGGTACGCAAGGCCGAGCACACGCCCGCGTTGAGCGTGTCGTTCCGCAACTTGTGGGGTCAGGCCAAGCGGGACTTGTTGACAGACACCGCGGAGGCCAAGCCGGATGCGCTCTACGACACGGTGGATCCGGTGCTGCCGCTGGGGCTGCCTCTTGCGCCAGTGGCGGTCAGCCCGGATTGGTTCGAGTGGCCGGCGCTACCAGACCTGTTTCCGACGCGGTTTCCTGGAGTCCAAACCAAGCGCGATTCGTTTCTAGTCGACATTGACCTGGCCCGGCTCAAAGCACGCGTTGGCCATTACTTTGATGCCAGCCTGAGCCATGACGAGATTGCAAGGCGGTATCCCGCCGCAGTCAAGAGTTCGTCAGGATTCGCGGTGCGAGACGGTCGCGCGGTCCGCGATGCGCTACTGACGCACGGCGGTCCCAATCGGTCGGGCTTTGTACGCCACGCGTATCGACCGTTCGACTCACACTGGCTCTATTGGGAATCGGGACACGGCTTACTAGGACGCCCGGTCCCCGAATACGAGCCACATGTGTTCGCGGGAAACGCTTGGTTGGTCAGCCAGCAGAAGCCGCGTCGGGCATGGTCGCCGCCGCAGGTCATTTCGAATCTGGGCTGCCTCGACTTGATGGACCGGGGCGCCAGCATGGTTCCTGCCTGGCTGAGAGAAGAAACTCTCGGAACCGACCCACCACACTCGCGTCGCCCAAACCTCTCAGCGCCTGCTCGCCGCTACCTCGAACACGTCAACGGTACTGTCGAGGACCTCTTTCACCACGTGCTGGCGGCGATGCACGATCCTGACTACCGGCAAGCGAACGCTGGCGCCCTGCGCATGGAGTGGCCGCGGATTCCGTTACCGTACTGGTCCGAACTTTCGGCCCGGACGGGGATAACGGATATCGACGTGGCGGCCAAGGTCGAAGAGGCTTCCGAGACTCTAGCTAGCTCGGTCGCTCGCGGACGTGAACTGGCCGCCCTGCTCGATCCCAAAGCCCCGGTTCCCGGCGTCACCAGCGGCCAGCTGCGCCCTGAGATCGCCACCGTCGCGGAACCCGCCACGACGCACGGCCACAACATGTCTGACGACGACTTTGGCCTGACGGCCGGCTGGGGGCACTTCGGGTCAGGTCAGGCCGTGATGCCGGGGCAGGGTCGCGCCGTTGAGAGGGCGTTCGCAGGGTCCGAGCGCTCGGCCTTGGGCGCCGCCCTGGATACCCTGGGTGAGAGCACCTACGACGTTTATCTGAACGATCAAGCGTACTGGCGGAATGTGCCGGCGAACGTGTGGAACTACCGGCTGGGTGGGTACCAGGTGTTGAAGAAGTGGTTGTCGTATCGAGAGCACGGCGTGCTGGGCCGGGCGCTGCGACCGGAGGAGGTGCAACACTTCACTGACACAGCGCACCGTATGGCGGCGATACTGCTGCTTACCGACACGGTCCTGTCAGGGAAATAGCGCAATGTCGAATGCAAGACTCCACTTTCCTGACCAAAGCCACATGGACCAAGTTCGCGATGCCCTCTGGAGGAATTACGGCAATGGTGCGTCGGTCATGGTTGGAAGCGGATTCAGTAGATGCGCCCTGAAAGCGAGACCAGGGATAGGTGACCCGCCGCTGCTACCCGATTTGGCAATTGAGATTCACAAGAGATTGTATCCAGAAAGCAGCGGAGTAGATCCGCAACCAAGGCTCTCAAAGATGGCCGCGGCTGATCGCGTAATGAGCCTAGCGCAAGAGTATGAGACCGCATTTGGACCGGCAAACCTGCATCAGCTTCTTCAGCAGCTCATCCGAGATGATGATCTATTGCCTGGAGAAAGCCACTCCCGATTGCTGCAACTCCCCTGGCGCGATGTCTTTACGACAAACTGGGACACCTTGTTGGAGCGAACTCTCCATCAAGTAACGAATCGCCCCTATAGCGTTATAAGGGACATGGACGAGATCCCCCTAGCCAACAGGCCGCGCATTGTAAAGCTCCACGGATCGCTCCCAGCCCAATTCCCTCTCGTCCTCACAGAGGAAGACTACCGAACTTATCCAACGAAGTTCGCCCCGTTCGTGAACACTGTCCAACAAGCAATGATGGAAACGGTCTTCTGTCTGATAGGATTCTCAGGGAACGACCCGAACTTTCTGAAATGGTCTGGCTGGGTTCGCGACAACCTGGGGGATTCGGCGCCAAGGATATATTTGGCCGGATGGTTAGACTTGTCGCATCACCGACGTAGGATGCTGGAAAGTCGAGGGGTTGTACCTATTGATCTCAGACAGCACCCATTGGGGCAAGACTGGTCGGGGCATCAGCGTCATCGATTTGCCATTGATTGGGTGCTACACACACTCGAGCGAGGCCGCCCCTATGATCTGACGTACTGGCCTTCACCGATCAAACAACCGTATTCGTTGGTCCCTGAACACCTTCATCCAGTTGTCGAAGTAACGTCCAATCAACCCAAGGGGGAACCCGCTGCCGATCCAAACAACGCTGAAGGCAGCCTCCCGGAGAAGTTACGGGAGGTTCTTAGCATTTGGAAACACAACAGGCAGCTATACCCCGGATGGTTGTTCCTCCCAGCGGGCGAGGAGCGAGAGACTCTCAGGCTGGGCACGGACAGTTGGGAGCAGCATATCTTAGTCGGCCTCGCGGATCTTACCGTCATCGAACGAATAAACGCCGTCCATGAATTGGTTTGGCGACGAGGGATACTGCTTGAACCAATCTCCGCTCGACTAGAATCGGCAGCCGAGGAAGTCTTGAAGCAAGTAGATTTCCAAAATCGTTCAATAGAGGGAGTCAGCGATGCCACCATTGATTGAAGTGCCGGCAGAGAAGAGTGGCGAAATATAGCACTGGCTCTCCTGAGGGCTGCACGATTCCGCTTTGATGACGATCTTTTCGATAGACGAACCGAGGCGCTAGAAACTTTCGTTGATGACGATCCTGACGTTTACCATCGGATTCACCAGGAACGTTGTCTTAGGGCAGTCTACTCACTGGACTTCGAGACGTTGGAGCGTCTTCTTGAAGAGTGCATAGTGAGAGATTGCGACCCAATTTGGAGTATCCGCAAGGCTGCCCTACATTGGGAGTCAAATCGGAACGACGAAGCAACTGAATTGGTCAAGCACGCACTAGAGGCCATACGGGCTATCCCCGATGCAGCTGGCAGTGCCGCAGGAGCGTCGCGAGAGGGCTGGGCGCTATGGTCTGCGTTCACAATGGACAACCGGCAAGAGTTCCGCAAGCGGTGGGATGAACTTGCTGCGTTAAAGTGCGACGCTATGTTGGAGAGAGACATTGTCGTTCGGAAGATGAACAATGATGAAGAATCGAGCGAAGCCCCAGCCTTTGACCTGGACGTCAGGCGCGTCGGAGGCGTGCGCTTTTCCTCCTTCAGGGCGGAAATCGCCGCATACAGGGCTGTTCTTCTTGCTGAAGTCGCCGGGTTGCCTCCAGCCACCAGGCACGAGGAGCTTCTAGGTACAGGGGTTGCTTCGCACGCACTTGAGTTGGCTGCGGAGGTTTTGGCGACGAGCGAGCCCGAGCTAGCTATCCGCCTGGCCCTTCGGGTGTCCAATAGCGAGACTGACAGTGCGCTCAATCGAATTCTCTCCCGGGCTAGAGCTGCTGCTTTATCGGAGTCTTCGGTAGGGAAGCTTAGTAAAGTCTGTATCGACGTGATCAACTATGCTGTTCCTCGACTGAAGACTAATGGTGGACTCCAACGCTCACTTTTCTGGATAACGCGAATGCGTGTTGCCCTAGAAGTTCTATCCCGTCTTGCACTCCGTGCAACACCTGACCAAGCCGAGACGTTTCTTGACATTGGTATTCAGTGCTACAAGAACGTTGAAGTTGTAAGAGATCATTGGCTTCATACGCCGGTCGGGAACTTACTCCAGCGTTCTTGGGAAGCTCTCCCATCGACACGGCGCAGCGCACGAGCTGTTGATCTCTTGAATACTCCTATCGTGGGCATTGACAGCTTTTCGGTCTCCATCCCCAGTCGCTTTCCCGACCCGTGGGAGTTTCTGCAAGCAGAAGACTTGCCATCGGTGCGAACACGTGAGAACGATGGACAATTGCGTAATGTGATTCAGTTCTTGCTGCGAGGAATGACGGGTGATGAAGAATCCCGAAGACGCGCATCGGGTAGAATGCTGATGGTGTCAGACAGAGGGCTTTTGACTGAAGCTGAAGCATCAGCCGTCGCACAGTCTCTTTGGAGTGATAAGTATACTGCGCCGGATAGTCTACCGGTTGGAACGCCGCTAGTTGACTGGGCATTTCTTCTGCACCTGGCAACGTGCCCGTGGTGGAAATAGGCCATTTGCCCTGGGCTAGGGCCGGGGCTGACCGCGTGGGGTGGTGGCTCAAGCTTACGTTAGAGATGACATTAGCGAGCGGCCAGCAAGCGCCGGGCAAGCGATCACCGGCGGGACGGACCAGGCGCTTGCAAAATCCGTTCCCTGCGACGGGAGTGCTGGCGATAATCAATGCAGTTCACGGTTTTTCCAGCCTTTCCCGAACGAAAGCTGGCGGGTCCGTCCCCGACCCGGACCGATTGACTGGGATCGAGCCTCGCGCCCTGGGGTAGCCGTACCCTTTTGCCGCCGTCGCCGCTGCCGGTCCCGTCGGAACCGGCGGCATTCTTCGTTGCGCTCGGCCCGTTGCCGTCGCCGCCCGGTGCAACCGCTCTCCCCTTCCCACCTGCTCCTGCTTTTCCCTTCCGCGCCGCGTCAGCCTCCTGGGCGACGTCTGTCCCTGGGCGACGTGGGTCCGATCTGTTCCGGCGCAATGCGAACGCCATCAACTGACCCGGCGCCGGAAGCCGTGGGCGGCTGGCGAACCCTGGCGTGAATCGTTGCCACCACGAAGGCGACGACTGCTGCCGCAACCCCTTCAACCATAACGACAACTACGGAGGAACGTCCATGACCGTACCGTAACCGTCCAAGCATCGCCGGCGCTTCCGTGCCGGGCGGTGGCGGCCATTACCCAAGGAGCCGCCGGAGCGGTTCCTGAACCTGATCACAAGTGAATACCTGAATCCAAGCGGGGTCGGCCCTGAACCGAAAGGAACGGGGCCGGCCCCGCTTTCTGCGTTTTGGAGGAAATGACATGAAGGCCAACACCACGAACACCGTCAGCTACAACACCGAACCCGCCGTCCAGACCAACGGCAACGACGACGCCAGCCGCGTCAACGACGCCGGCGAAACCGCCACCGGCCGGGCCGAGTCCCACCTGTCCCTGGCCGCCAGGGAGCGCGGCCTCAACATCAAGGAACTGGCCGCCCTCATGGGCGTCGGTGCCTCCCACCTGTCCCAGGTCGCCCGGGGCAAGAAGAACCTCACCCCCTACATGCGCGGTAAGATCGAGGCGGTCCTGGGCGTGGTCCCTCCCCAGGGCGTGGTCCACCGACGGGACGGCGTGGTCCACGGCGGGCAGAGCACCTACCTCCGGGAGCGGGCCAGGGAACGAGGTATGACCCTGCGACAGGTGGCGGACCGGGCCGGACTTACCTATGGATACGTCGTCCAGGTCAGCCGGGGCCAGCGCAATCTGAGTCCTGCCGCCCAGGCCCGGATGGAAACGGTGCTGGACGCTCCGGTGAAGGTGGAGACCGCCCAGCCTGCCGACATCAACCCGCAGGCCCTGTGGGAGCGCATGGACGCTCACGGCTGGTCTCAGAACGAGACGGCCCGGCGGGCGGGCATCAGCACCGGGATGCTCTCCCAGGTAATGAACGGCAAACGCACCCCGTCGGGTGACCTGCTCCGGTGGCAGCAGGCGGTGCTGTTCGCGCCTTCTCCGGCGGAACTGGTGGCCCCGGTGGAGCTGAAGGTCATGGCCTGGAAGAAGGGCGGGAAGAGCGGCGTGGTGATCAAGGGCGCCGGCGGGCCGCTGAGCGGCGGCAAGCCCGGCGACGGGACCATCCGAACCGGCGGTCGGGTGCCCTGGGGCGCCGAGGTCGAATTCGCCTACACCACCGGGTATGACCGCCACGGGCGGGTATCCGTGAACCACGTCGTGGACGAGCGGGGCTGCTCCGCCATGCTGAAGCAGGGCGAGCGGGACACCGGTTAGCCCGCTTCCTTATCCTTGTCAAAGCGGGGGCACAGAATGCCAAGGCCCCTGAACATTGACATCCGGCCACACCACATCGGCCGAACAGGTAAACCTCCCCTCAGTAGAGCCGATCAGTAGAGCCGATCAGTAGAGCCGATCAGTAGAGCCGTTCCCGGTTGGCCTCCGCTTCCTCGGCGTCAATCCGCCCAGCGTCGGCCCCGGCAATCTGGTCCGCCAGCACCTGCCCGTAGCTGGGATAGCACGACCGCTCCATCCGCGCCGACGGGTCCCAGAGACGGCCCCGCAGCAGCGCCCTCCCGCAGTGCAGGAAGGCCTCCTCCACCGTCACCCTCAACCCCGACAGCGGAGCCCGCCCGCCGACGGTCATTGGTTCCAGCAGATCCTGGCCGGTTCCGTTGGCTTGTAGATGATGGGGTATTAT